>NZ_JCAFWP010000031.1:0-58161 GCF_059295135.1 Stenotrophomonas sp. INTA L402-1 | reverse complement strand
CCCCCCCCCCCCCCACCCCCGACCGAGACCGCGCCCCCGCAGCGCGCCCGCCCCGAACCCCCCCCCGACTCACCCCCACACCCGGATCGAGTCAACTAGATGTGTATAAGAGACAGTAGCATGGCTCGACTCTACAAGAGCAGTCGAGCAAGCTCGACGCTACATCACCACGGCCGGCGCATGCTCACTGACGCCAACGCGACGCCACTGGGATGCGGATAGGTCTCTTCGCGCACGCTGATGAACCCGTGCCGTTGATAGAACGGCACGGCGTTGAGCGAGGCCGACAGCACTACCTCACGATCACGATCGGCCATCGCCAGCAGGCGCTGCATCAGCGCCTGGCCGATGCCCTTGCCGCCGCGATCCGGATCGACGAACAACGCATCAACCTCGTTGGCATCGGTATCAAACACGCCGAACCCGAGCAGGACACCCTGCCCGTCCTCGGCCACCACGCAGCCCCCCTGCGACAACAGCCGCGCGTACTGCGACGGTGGCGGCGAGGCCGACCAGGGCGCGATGACCTCGGGAGGGTAATGGCTGCTGCAGGTCTCGCGCACACAGCGCGTGCGCAGCGCCCACAACGTGGCGACATCATCGATGGTTCCGATCCTGAACTGCATGGCGCCTCCTTGTAGGGTCGAGCTTGCTCGACTGCGTGGAAAAGCAGTCGAGCATGGCTCGACGCTACAGAATCGTTATCGCGACTTGCTGGCGCGCAGCGCCTGGATCTTCGGCGGCGGCTGGAACGAGTCGCTGCGTGCATCGGCCCAGAACGCATGGAACACCGCATGGTCGGGCACCTTGTGCAGCAGTTCGCCTGGTTCCAGGTAGCGGTACAGCGAGGCCAGCGAACGGATTTCCACCGGTGAGACGCGGCGCAGGATGTGCTCCGGCCCCAGCTCGGCCGGATCGTTCAGGCCCGCCGCACACAGCAGCTCCTTCAGGGCGTGCAGCGTGTGCTCGTGGTAGCTGTACACACGGGTGGCCTTGTCCGGTGCATCCAGATGCTTCCAGCGTGCAGGGTCCTGGGTCGCGATGCCGGTCGGGCACTTGTCGGTATGGCAGCTCAGTGATTGGATGCAGCCCAGCGCGAACATGAAGCCTCGGCCGGCATTGCACCAGTCAGCCCCCAGCGCGATGGTCCGCGCGATGTCGAACGCGCTGGTGATCTTGCCGGCCGCACCGATGCGGATGCGATCGCGCAGATCCAGGCCGACCAGGGTGTTGTGCACCAACAGCAGCGCTTCGTGCATCGGCACGCCGACATGGTCGACGAACTCCGCCGGTGCCGCACCCGTGCCACCCTCGGCGCCGTCGACCACGATGAAGTCCGGCAGCAGCCCGGTTTCCTGCATCGCCTTGGCAATGCCGAACCACTCCCACGGGTGGCCGATGGCCAGCTTGAAACCGACCGGCTTGCCACCGGACAGCTCGCGCAGGCGTGCAACGAACTGCAGCAGCTCGACCGGCGTCGAGAACGCCGAGTGACGCGAGGGTGACACGCAGTCCACACCCATCGGCACGCCACGCGTCACCGAGATCTCGGCGGTCACCTTCGGCGCCGGCAGCACGCCACCGTGGCCGGGCTTGGCGCCCTGCGACAGCTTGATCTCGATCATCTTGACCTGATCATGGGTGGCATTGGCAACGAAGCGTTCCTCGCTGAAACCGCCCTTCTCGTCACGGCAACCGAAGTAGCCCGAGCCGATCTCCCACACCAGGTCGCCGCCCATCTCGCGGTGGTAGGGCGAGATCGAACCTTCGCCGGTGTCGTGATAGAAGCCACCGCGGCGTGCGCCTTCGTTCAGCGCGCGGATGGCATTGGCCGACAGCGAACCGAAGCTCATCGCCGAGATGTTGAACACGCTGGCCGAATAAGGCTTGGCACAGTTCGGGCCGATCAACACACGGAAGTCATGCTTGGCGATGGCGGTCGGTGCCAGCGAATGGTTGATCCACTCGTAATCCACCGCATAGGTGCTGCGCAGGGTGCCGAACGGCACCGTGTCCATCTCGTTCTTGGCGCGCTGGTAGATCAGTGCACGCTGCTGGCGCGAGAACGGCACGTCTTCCAGGTCGCTCTGCACGAAGTACTGGCGGATCTCCGGGCCGATCGATTCCAGCCCGTAGCGGAAGTGCGCCATCACCGGATAGTTGCGGCGCAGCGTGCTGCGCTTCTGCAGCAGGTCCCAGGTCCCCAGCGCCACCATCGCGGCAGTCAGGCCGACGCCCCAATACCAGGCCGGCCAGATCGTGGCCAGCCACAGGCATATCGGGAACATCAGGATGGCGAGCAGGTAGACGATATACCGGTGCATGGCTTTCCTCGGTTGCAACTGCCCCCGAGTCTACCGCGCCGCCCGCTGCCAAGGCTTACAAGCGATCGTCAACCACGTTGCGCGGCCAGGCCGATTTCACGTCGTAGACCAGGCCTCCCGGCGCCAGCAGCCCCCGGATTGCGGATTCATCCATCGCCTTGAAACGGGCGTGGGCCACTGCCAGCACCACCGCGTCATAGCACCCCGCCCTGGGATCGGCCAGCCAATCCAGGCCCTCGCCGGTCAGCGCCGCCGGGCCGACCCAGGGGTCGCTGACCTCCACCTGCGCACCGGCATCACGCAGGCGTTGCGCCAGTTCCAGCGCGCGGCTGTTGCGCAGGTCCGGGCAATCCTCCTTGAAGGTCACGCCCAGCACCAGGATGCGTGCGTCCGCCGGCGCACGGCCACGCTCGGCCAGCATCGCCAGCACCCGCGCCGCCACGTGCTCGCCGACGCGGTTGTTGACCTGTCGTGCGGTGTGGATCAGGTCCGGGTGATAGCCCACGCTCTCAGACTTGTGCAGCAGATAGTACGGGTCCACGCCGATGCAGTGGCCGCCGACCAGCCCCGGCCGGAACGGCAGGAAATTCCACTTGCTGCCGGCGGCGTCCAGTACGTCCTGGGTATCGATGCCCAGCCTGTCGAAGATCAGGGCCAGCTCGTTGACCAGCGCAATATTGACGTCGCGCTGGATGTTCTCGACCACCTTGGCCGCTTCGGCCACCCGCATCGACGGTGCCGGGAAGGTACCGGCGGCGATGATGCGCTGGTACAGACCATCAATCACCGCAGCGACTTCCGCTGTCGAGCCGGAAGTGATCTTGCGGATGTCGGCCAGGCGCCGCTGGCGGTCGCCGGGGCTGACCCGTTCCGGGCTGTAGCCGCAATAGAAGTCTTCGTTGAAGCGCAGGCCCGAACCCTGCTCCAGCAGCGGCACGCACACTTCCTCGGTGGTACCGGGGTAGACCGTGGACTCGTAGATCACCAGGTCGCCGGCGCGAAGATGACTGGCAATCAGCCGTGTCGCCGAACGCAGGGGCTCCAGGTCGGGCTGCTCGTAAGCATCGATCGGGGTCGGCACGGTGACGATGTAGACGTTGCAGGCATCGAGCAGTGCGGGATCGCTGCCGTACTGCAGCAGCTGCGCACTGGCCAGCTCGTCGGATTCCATTTCCAGCGTGTGGTCCTGGCCGTTGCGCAGCTCGGCGATGCGACCGGCATCGATATCGAAACCCAACGTCGGCCACTGCCGGCCAAACGCCACCGCCAACGGCAGGCCGACGTAGCCCAGGCCGATCACCGCAAACCGGGGTGCGCTGGCCGCCGCTACCGGCGCACTCATCGGCACATCCCGCGCAACGGATGCGATCGCACATACGCTGCCATGGCCTCGGCCAACACACTCATCTGCTGCACCACTCCGGAAAACCTGCGCCAGAAAGGCTACAGCCTACCGGCCCCGGCGCCCTGCCGCCAAGGCGGGCTCAGGACCCCAACGCCACCGCGGCCGGTTCCAGTTCGCCGTCTGCGCCGGTCCAGGCCTGCAGCAGGCGCTCGAATCCACCACTGCCAAGCAGGAAGCCGGGCCACGCGGCGTCGACGATCTGTGCCAGCAGCTCCGGTTCGATCCGCCGCGTGCCCATCGACCAGCGCGGAAATGCGCGCTGCACCACGGGGGCACGGCACAACACTTTCAGCTGCCCGTGGCTGCGCGCATTGAGGATGCGCTGGAACACCGAATCGATGCCGTCCTCCGGGCCCTCGAGATACTGCAGGAAGCGCGCTCCGTCGAACATCAGCACACCGGTGACACCGGCTACACGATTGAATGCCGTGGCGTCGGCCAGCAGGCGGTCAAGATCGGTTGTCTGCAGATCGGCGCGGGCCTCACTGGCATAGGCAATCGCGTGCAGCGACATCAGGTGGCTCCCCCCCTGGGAACGATGGCAGGGACTATGACATGAATGCGATCGACAGTTAAGCACGCCGCGGCCATGATGCAATCCGGTTGCGGAACCGCAGGTGGGCTACAATCGGCGCCGCGCTGCAGGCCCGGATGGCGAAACTGGTAGACGCATCGGACTTAAAATCCGCCGGGGGCAACCCCATGCCGGTTCGATTCCGGCTCCGGGCACCACACGCACGCAGCACGTCCCGCTTTCAGATCGCCCGCGAATAACGTGGTTGCTCGTGCGCGGCACGCAGATACGGGTCAAAGCACATCGCCAGCAGCCGCAGCAGCGGTCGCCCGGGTTCACTGGCACGCACCACGCCATCGCGGTATTCGGCCAGGCCGTCTTCCTGCAGCCTCTGTACCGAACGCAGGTCCTCGGCGAAGTACTGCTCGAAATCCACGCCGTGACGCTGCCCCAGCAGCACGCCATCCACCTCGCCCTGGCACATCAGCTGCTGGATCAGTTCCGCGCGCAACTGGTCGTCGGCACTCAACGCCACGCCGCGCCAGACCGGCAGCTGGCCCTGGTCCACCGCGTCCTCCCACGACGGCAGGTCGCGCGGATTCTGGCTGTAGGTGGCACCGATGTGGCTGATCGCACTCACGCCCAGGCCGAGCAGATCGGTATCGGCGTGGGTGGTATAGCCCATGAAGTTGCGATGCAGCTGGCCGGCGCGTTGTGCGCGCGACAGATCCTCTTCCGGCAACGCAAAGTGATCCATGCCGATGTACTGGTAGCCCGCCGCGGAGAGCTTCTCCACCGCCAGGCCCAGCAGCGCCAGCTTGTCTTCCGGTGACGGCAAGCGGCTTTCGTCGATCTGCTTCTGCGCGCGGAACAGATGCGGCAGGTGCGCGTAGCCGTAGACCGCCAGGCGGTCCGGGCGCAGCGCCAGCACCAGCTCGAGGGTGCGACCGAAGCCTTCCAGGCTCTGTCCCGGCAACCCATAGATCAGATCGACGTTGACCGAACGCATGCCGCTGTCGCGGCAGGCACGCAGGATGTCCAGCGTCTGTTGCACGCCCTGCACGCGGTTGATCGATTCCTGCACCTGCGGATCGAAATCCTGCACGCCCAGGCTGGCCCGGTTGAACCCCAGCCGCGCCAGCATGGCGACGTCGCGGGTGTCGATGAAGCGCGGATCGAGTTCGATCGAGAAATCGCGCTGCGGCGAATCACTGAAATCGAAGCGCCGGCGCAACCCTTCCACCAGCGTGGTCATCGCTTCGGCATCGAGGAAGTTCGGCGTACCACCACCCAGGTGCAGCTGGATCACCTCGCGGCCGTCATCGAACTGCGGCGCCAGCAGGTCGGCCTCGGCCAGCACGCGTGAGACGTAGCTGTGGCCACGACCGCGATCACGGGTGATCACCCGGTTGCAGCCGCAGTAGAAGCAGGGACTGGAACAGAACGGCACATGCACGTACAGCGACAGCGCACGGGCCAGCTGGTTGCTGTCGGCGATCGCCTGGCGCAGCGCCGGCGCGTCGAAGCCATCATGGAAATGCGGCGCGGTCGGGTACGAGGTGTAGCGCGGGCCCGGCCGGTCGTGCCGGCGCAGAAGATCGGGGTCGAAGGTCCAGGCCAGGCCACCAGCGGCGGGAGAGAACGTGTCCATGCCGCCAGCATCGCGCCGGGCGGCCTGCGCCGCCTTGACCCAGATCAATCCTTGCCGGGGATCCCCAGCACCGGCAGGCCGACCTGCGGCCAGCGCAGCATCTGGTAGCGCTTCCAGAAGGTGTCACCGATGCGCGCGGCCACGTCGTTGGCCAGCTCCTGCATCGGCGGGTTGTTGCATTCGGCGGTGGTGATCCGGAACAGCACCAGCCAGCGGTCGAACAGGTCCTTGTCCAGCTCGATGGCCATGTGCTTGGACATCGGCGAGCCCTTGAACCGGCGGGTGCCGCGCAGCATCGCCGACCAGAAGTCGACCAGCTGCGCCAGGTGCTCGGGCCAATCGTGGACGTGCGCGCCGAACACCGGCCCCAGCCGCTCTTCCTCGCGCACGCAGGCATAGAAGTCGTGAACCAGGCGGGTCACTTCCTGCTCGGTGCACAACTCGAGCGAGGCGACGGGGAGGACAGGCGGCGGTGTTGCGTTCATCGGGGTACCCAAAGCGTGCCGGCAGTGTGCCGCAGCCGGCCATCACCACCGTTGATCCAGATCAATGTCGGCGCAGTCCGCTGCGCCTAGGCTGGCACGCTTGCAGGAAGCATGCCCTGCGGATGCGGCGCCGACCCTGGCGAAGTATACGCGCCGCCCACTTTTCGATCCGGGACAGCATGAACAGACCTTCTCCCAACCGCCGCCAGCGGCTGATCCAGCAGTGGGGCGCCATCCTCTGGCCCAGCTTCATCGCCGCCGGCGTGGCCAGCGTGGTGTTCTTCGCCTTCGTCGATCCATTGCGCCTGCAGGCCATCAGTTTCCCGGGCACCGCAATCAGCCGCGAACTGGGTTACACGGCGGGATTCTTCATGTTCTGGTCGGTGACGGCACTGTCCAGCGCGGTCACCTGGTACCTGCAGCGGCCCATGCCGAGCGATGACGACGACGAGCTGCCGCTGGGATGAGCACGTCATGTACCCGGACTCCCCGTCCCTGGCACTGGCGCGGCACGCTCAGCGCCGCCCTGCTGGCGCTGTTCTACGCACTGCCGTGGCTGCGCTGGGAGGGCCGCCAGGCGCTGCTGCTGGACATCAACGCGCGGCGATTCGACCTGTTCGGCTGGACCCTGTGGCCCGGCGACGTCGGCGTACTGATCGGCCTGCTGGCGGTACTGGCCGTCGGCCTGGCGCTGCTTACCCACCTCGCCGGACGCATCTGGTGCGGCCATGCCTGCCCGCAGACGCTGTGGCGGCGCGCCTTCGACTGGATCGCCCGCAGCGCGGCCCGCATGCTGCCGGCACCTGCTGTACGCCCGGTCACCCAGCTGGCCTGGGGACTGCTGTCAGTGTGGACCGGCATTACCTTCGTCGGCCTGTTCAGCCCGATCACCGGCTTGCTGGCCGCCGCGCCAAACGCTGGCTGGAGCGGCTGGGAAACGTTCTGGGTACTGTTCTATGCCGCTGCCACCTGGGGAAACGCCGGTTTCCTGCGCGAGCAGGTCTGCCGTTCGCTGTGCCCGTTCGCACGCATGCAGCCACTGCTGACCGATCCGCATACGCCGCGCATGCTGTACGACGCCCGTCGCGGTGAGCCGCGCGGGCCACGTCCATCCGGGCTTGGCGGGGTGCTGGGCCGTGGCCGCGGCCTGCTCGACCCGACCACTGCGCAGGACTACGTATTCCGCGCCGCGCATCCGCTGCTGGCTGGACCGATGCCGACCTTCAGCGCCGACCGTCTGGGTGATTGCACCGATTGCGCGGCCTGCGTCATTGCCTGCCCGATGCAACTGGACATCCGCCAGGGACCGCACGCCGATTGCCTGGCCTGCGGTGCCTGCCTGGAGGCCTGCGCACAACAGCAGCACCGGGCCGGTTTCGGTCCGGCGCTGGTGCGCTACTGCAGTCCCCAGGCAATGGCCGGACAACCGAAGCGCCTGTGGCGACCCCGGACGTTGGCGCTGCTGTCCTTGTTGCTGGCGCTGCTTGCCTGCGGCGCCTGGCGCCTGCTCTGAATCAACGCGACCCGCTGGCGTGCGGCGGCACAAGCTGCGCACGCCGGACGATGCCCAGCTGTTCGATGATCAGCGCCATTTCGTTGGTGACTTCGGTACGCTCGGTCCCCTGCGGGACCAGACGGTCCAGCACCTGCTGGTAGGTATCCCAGAACGCCGGACCGCATCCGTGTTTGTGGTAACTGGCTTCCAGTTCGCGGCGTACCCGTTCAGCCAAGCCATGCATGCCGTATTCCATACGACCTCCGTTGGACTTGTTCTGCATTGTTGACGGTCTACCGACTCACTTGCGTGCTACTGAAAGACTCCCAGGCTTCACGCTTGGTTGACTCCAATTAGTCATAGATTTCACGACAGGTCAATTACATGCGGCGACTTTAGCGATTGAAATTATTAATCGTTCACGAAACTACATACGGGACCCCGGGCCCCCCGGATGGGGTGAAGCCGACAGGCCGCGGGAACCATGGACCGATGACTCCAGTAGATGGCGCCGATTGTGACCCTCAGATCGATCGATCTTGCCTATTTTGCTAAGCATACTTAGCAAATTGCGCTTAGCGTGCTAAATGCGACAAAAGGCGGCGCAAGTCAGATGGATTCGCCCGCCGACGCTTCTGTCGTGGGGAACAGGTTCGGATAGCGCTGATGCAGGATGTACTGCCGCAGGGCCGGAATCGGGAAATCCTTCGGCCATTGCGACACTGCGGAACGGCTGATGCCAAAGAAGCGGGCCAGTTCGGCATCGGTCTGGAATCCCAGCCGGGTGCGCACCTGCCGCTTGCTCCAGAATTCGGTCACGGTCGGTCCTTCTGTTAACCAGACTGATTCTTGCGACAAGGCTTCTTCGCAATCCACGCGTTAAGCTGGCTTGCATAGATGAATACTCTCGGCCAACGACTCGCGGCAGCCATGAAGAAAGCCGGGCACCCACGCCCGGCCGATCTGGCACGCGCCGCCAAATCAACGACAGCAACCATCAGCAACTGGCTCAACGACCACGTGAGCGCCTCGCACGTGAAAGCCGAACAGCTGTTCCGCATCGCCGATGCGGCCAAGCTGGACGCACGCGAGCTGCTGTACGGGGTCAGCGGGCTCGGCGTCGGTGAGCCTGGCAGTGCCTACATCCCCAGCCAGGCCCATCTGGATGTCTGGCAGGACGCCTACGAGCTGGTCAGTCACCTGGTGGCCGAGAACGGGCTGGAGATCGACCATCGCCGCCATGCAGCGTTGGATCTGCTCGCGTTCGAACTGCTGATGGATGGCTTCAGCCGCAGCAAGGTCGCCCGCGTGCTGACGACCTCGATGACGTGAATGCACCGCCGCTGGTAGCATGGACCGCGATGGGGATGGGGCTCCCCCGATAACCGCCTGAGAAGGCTGATGGCTCCTGCCAGGACGAACCCGGTGTTCGTCGACGGCAGGTCGTGCCTGCCCTCGGCGTTCGCCATTGACCCTGCGAACCCGCATTCGAGGCACGCCATGCAAACACTGAACAATTATTTCCTGGTCTTCGTCGGAGGCGGCATCGGTGCCTGCCTGCGCTATGCCTGCAACCTGATCGGCGCGCGGGTGGCCGTCGGCAGTCCCTGGCCCTGGTCGACCTTCCTGATCAACGTCAGCGGCGCCCTGCTGATGGGCGTGGTGGTCGAGGTCTTCGCGATGCGCAATGGCGCCTCGCCGCAGCTGCGCCTGCTGCTGGCCACCGGCATCCTCGGCGGCTACACCACGTTTTCCACCTATGCGCTGGAGATCGGCCTGCTGCTGCAGCGTGGCCAGCATGGGCTGGCGGCACTGTATGCCGGCGGCTCGGTGGCACTGGGCCTGGCCGGCCTGTTCGGTGGGATGAAGCTGGCCCGGCTGGTGCTCGGCTGACGCTCAGGCCGCACTGGCACGGGCCTGTCCCCGCCATTCCCGCGGCGACTGCCCGGTGTGCGCCTTGAACGCGCGCGACAGCGCCGCTTCGCTGCCATAGCCCACATCATCGGCAATCCGCTTCAGCGGCCGCCCCTGGCGCAGTGCCTGCTGCGCCAACCCCACCCGCCAGCCCTGCAGGTACTGGCCCGGCGTGGTGCCCATCGCCTCGCGGAAGCTGGCGGCGAACACGCTGCGTGACATGCCGGCCACTTCGGCCAGGTCCTCCAGCGTCCACGCCTGCGCCGGCGCTTCATGCATCGCCACCAGCGCCAACCTCAGCCGCGGATGACCCAGCCCGGCGAACAGGCCGCCACGCATCTCGCCGCCTTCCATCAGCTGGCGCAGCACCTGGATCATCACCACCTCGAACAGCCGGTTGACCATCGCCGCCCGCCCGCAACGCTGCTCGAACGCTTCTTCGAACAGCAGTTCCAGCGCCGCGTTGCCGCCATACAGATCGGCCAGCGGCAGGCAGATGAAATCAGGCAGCGCGGCGCTGATCGGATTGAGCCGACCGCCCTCGAAATGCAGGTTGGCGCAGGCCATGTCGGCGCCCTGCTGCGGGTCGGTGCTGAAGCGATGCGGCATCGGCCGCGGATACAGCAGCAGGCTCGGCACTTCGACCTGCACGGTCTGCTGCCCGTGGCTGACCTGCACCGGCCCGCGCCGCACCAGGTGCAGCTGACCCGCCTCGTCTTCGCCCTCCAGCGTGTTGATGCCGCACAGCGCACCGGCATGGAATACCGAGGCGGTCACCGCAAAACGTTCAAGCAGTATGGCGAGACGGTCGACCATGACGGGACTCCGGGTCAAGCGAGGCGAGCTCAATGCGACAGATCGTATCGGAATCACCACCGAAATGGTCGACTGAACGCCGCCCTCTCCGCGCCCTCAAGCCTCCTGTGAATGACGGATCACCACGAAGCCCTCCTCCTGCGCAGGTGCCACGAAGTGACGGGTGATCTGCTCGAAGGCTTCGTCGCTGGGCTGGAACGGGTGCTCACCGCGCGCGTTGCGGGCATGCAGCCGCGCCTTGCAGATGGCGTCGGCAACATCGAGAAAATGCAGCTGGTGGGCAACACCGGCCGACTCGAACAGTTCGCGGCCCCATGCACGGGCGGCCGGCGTATTGAACGGAACGTCGAGCACGACCGAAACGCCGGCCTGCAGGATCGCGCATACATGCCGCGTCAGCGCTCCGCGCAGCGCGGCCGCGCGCTGCAGGTAATCGGCAACGGAATGGATCTGGTCGGGATACAGCGCGGCCAGCCAGGCGTCCTCGCTGATCAGCACGTGACGTGGCTGCGCCGCCAGCTGCTGCGACAGGGTGGATTTGCCGGCACCGATCTTGCCGCACACCAGGTGCAGGGTCGGCGCATTGTCGGTCGATGAAAGGTGATGCACCTGCGTTCTCCTTGATGGATTCCAGTATCCGGGAGAGCGCCGCATGCAACCCGCCTTCCCGGGCGGGTTGCATGGCCGTGGCGACCGCGCGCTATCCCGCCTTCCCGTGGGGAATGCGGATAATCGACGCGGTGCTGTGCAGGACCATGCCGCCAGCGTAGAGCGCAGCCTGGCCGGCGGGCAATCCCCTGCGGCAGTGCAGCGCGCGCAACAATTCGCAGGCATCTATGCTCGGCGCCATTCCCGGATGGAATGACCAAGATGCGCCCCTTGCTTCGATGCGCCCTCGCCCTTCTGCTGCCTGCGGCATCGCTGCTGGCTGCGCCACCCACTGCACCACGCATGCTCAGCGGTGAACTGCAGGGTGCCCCCTGGCGCCTGGACGTGCCGGCTGACTGGAACGGCGACCTGGTGATGCTGGCGCATGGCTACGAGCCGGTGGGCGTGCCACGCACTACGCCGATGACCGCCAATGACAGCACTGCAACGCTGCTGGCCGCAGGCTACGCCGTCGCGCAGAGTGCCTACGCCAGCCAGGGCTGGGCCGTGGCCGATGCGATCACCGACATGGAGCGCCTGCGCCAGCATGCGCTGGGCGAACTCAAGCGCGTGCACCACACCTGGCTGCTCGGATTCTCGATGGGCGGCGCGGTGACACTCGCCAGCCTCGAGCGCTACCCGCAGCACTACACCGGTGGCGTCTCGCTGTGCGGCGCCAACCTCAGTGGCGAACAGATCGCCGCGGATCTGCTGACAACGCTGGTCGCCTTCGATTACTTCTTCCCCAACGCGGAAGGCCTGCCGGCCAGTGGACTGGCCTCGCGCGAAGCAGCCGCGTTGCCGCAGGGAGCGCTCTATCAAGGCATCGCCGGCGCGCTGCAGCAGAACCCCCAGCATGCCGACGTGCTTGCCAGGCAGCTGCAGGTCGCTCCGGATGCGCTGGCCGGTACGATCAGCCTGCATGCACTGGTCCTGCACGAACTGGCGACACGTAGCGGCGGCATGCCGGTGGGCAACAGGGGCGTGGTCTACCGCGGCTTCGGCGACGACACGGCGTTCAATGCCGGCGTGCAGCGTCTCGACGCCGCGCCTGCGGCGCAAGCCGATGTCCGTGCGAAGCTGGCACTGAGCGGCGCGTTGAAGCGGCCGCTGGTGATCCAGTTCAACAACAATGATCCCACCATCGTGCCGCATATGCAGGCGGTGTATCCGCAGCTGGCGGCGCATGTCGGCGCACGGCCGTTGCCGCGGGTGCTGCCTCCGGCAGGCAAAGGGCATTGCGGCTTCTCTGAAGCCGATGTGGTCGAGGCGTTGAAGGCTGCACGGCGGTGAGCACAACGCGTGTCGCGGTGCATCAAGGCCGCGATGGAAGGACTGCTATGGTAGCCCCGCCCATTGAAGGGCACACAAAGGACTGACGTGATGATCAAGACGACCTTGAAGACCGTGATGTTCCTTGGCATGGCCGTAACCGGCCTGGCCTTCGCCGCAGGATCCTGCGAGTTCTGCACGCTGAAGTACGAGCAGTGCCTGCGTACATCACATGGACCGCTGGGCAAGACCTCCGAGCAGTGTCTGGCCGAGTACAAGCTGTGCCGCGAAACGGACTGCCCGTCGCCCTGACCGGCATCCAGCCGGCTCCTGCGGGAGCCGGCTCAGCCGGCCACGCTGCCAAACGCTTACGATGCAGGGACCCGCGCAGCATCTGCCGCCTCCCCCCCCTGCTGACACAACGCATACGATGGCCTTCTTCGAACGACTGAGCGACACCCGCTACCTGCCGACCGAACACACGGGCGGCGCCTGGAACATCCGCGAACAACACATCGCACCTGCGATCGGGCTGCTGGCGCACCACCTGGAACGCGACGCCGCAGCGCGTGGGCACGGTTTTCTGATCGCGCGCCTGTCCTACGACATCCTCGGCACCATTCCGATCGAAGCGATGGAGGCCGACGTACAGGTGCTGCGCGGTGGTCGCACCATCGAACTGGTCGAAGCCACGCTGCGCCATGACGATCGCCCGGCGCTGCGCGTGCGTGCATGGCTGATGCGCCCGAACGATACGCAGGCCATCGCCGGCACGCCGATCACCGGCATTGCTCCGCCGGAATCAATGCCCGCGTGGAACCCAGGTACGGTCTGGCCAGGCGGTTTCATCAAGAGCGTGGAGATCCGCCGACATGATCAGGGGCCCGGCCGTGCCACCTACTGGGCGCGCGCGAAGCACGCGCTGCTGGACGGCGAGCCGGTCAGTCCGCTGGCCCGTGCCGCCACCCTGTTCGATCTGTCCAATGGCATGGCCGTGCGCGCCGATCCGAAGGAGGTCGCCTTCCCCAACCTCGATCTGACCGCGCACCTGTTCGGCATGCCCGAAGGCGAGTGGCTGGGCTTCGACACGTCGGTGTCGTTTGGCCACCAGGGTCTCGGCTTGACCAGCACCGTGCTGCACGATGCGCGCGGTCCGATCGGCATGCTCGGCCAGGCACTGACCGTACGCCCGTGACCCCAAAGGGCGGCGTCAGCCGCCCAGCGTACCCATGGTGAAGGTGTAGCCGGAGCTCATCAGGAATTCGCGCATGCGCATCTCCGCGCGCCGCGGTGAGGCCAGGTTGGCCGGTGCATACAGCGCGTAGACCACGCCCGCGCCTTCGATGGCTTCACGCCGCACGCCACAGTGGCGGGTCTCCGAAGCAATCACCCATCCATCCTTCAGTCGATCCGGTCCGATCGACTGGCCGTTCATCAGGCGGAACGTCAGCCAACGTACTTCCACAGAAGATTTGCTCATTGCCGGCATACCGCCAGCGTGCCGCGATCGTTCATGTCCTTGCTCGCCATTGCAGCTCCCTAAGACTTGGAACTCGACCATAGCGCCTTGCCATGTCGTGGGCGAATGAGACTGGAGGGGCCCTTATGTCGCCAGGCCGAACCGCGTCCACAGCGCTTCGCGCCCCGGCTGCGTCAGCCGCAGTTCACGTCGACCCTCAACCCGCCGAAGCCAATCGTTCTTCACGAAGCTGTCCAGCATCGCCTCGCCGACCAGCCCGGCCAGATGCGGGCGCCGCTCGGTGCAGTCCAGGCATCCTCGGCAGTAGCGCGCAGGCTTGACCGTCACGGGAAGCCGCAGCAGCTCAGCCAGCGGCTGGCCGAGCTCCTGCAGGAACGCTGCGCCCTCCACACTCACCTGCCAATGCGCCTGGTGCGGGACCAGGTGCCCTGCCTGCAACAAGCGGTCGGTAATCGCCACCGCATGCACACCGGCCAGATGCCGGTAGCAGGAACGCGCCTGGCGCAACGCCGGCATGCTGCGTGATGCCTCAGCGGTGCAGGACGGCGTGCGGTCCGCAACGCGCAGGATGCCCTCCAGCATGTCGGCAACCTCGTGCGAGGCCAGCCGGTGGTAGCGGTGTCGCCCCTGCGCGACAGCAACCAGCAGATCGGCCTCGACCAGCCTGCGCAGATGCGTGCTCGCCGTCTGCGGTGTCACCCCAGCCACGCGTGCCAGCTCCGTCGCGGTATACGCACGCCCATCCATCAACTGCAGCAGCATGGATGCGCGCGCCTGGTCGCCAACCAGGGCACCGACGCTGACAAGGGAACCGGAGGTGTGGACCATGCCCGCATTGTGGCACGCCGTTGCAGGCCGACAGTTCGATGCAGGCCGAAGCGTCGGCACCCGCTGCCACGGCACAGTGGCCACCCCGATAGTGCTAGGCCTGCCATGAATTCCGCTCCGATTCCCCGCCGCTGCATCACCCCTTCGGTCCTGTACCCGGGCACGCCTGTGTTGCTGATGACCACGCTGAACGACGACGGCAGCAGCAACATCAGTCCGTTGTCTTCGTTCTGGGCCCTGGGCAACCGGGTAGTGCTGGGCCTCGGCGTGCAGGGTCAGGGCTATCGCAACCTGCAGCTGCGCAGCGAGTGCGTACTGAACTTCCCATCCTCCGCGCAGGCCGCACAGGTCGAGGCCATCGCGCGCGCGACAGGCTGCGATCCGGTGCCCACTGCCAAACAGGCGATGGGCTACGTGCACGTCCGCGACAAGTTCGCGCTGGGGGGCTTCAGTGCGGTCGCCTCGACGCACGTCGCGCCAGAGGCGATTGCCGAGTGCCCGCTGCAGGTGGAAGTCAGCGTGATGGCGATGCACCCGCCCGCCGAGGATGACAGCCAGGGCTTCGTGATCGTCGAAGGACGGATCCGTTGCGTGCATGCGCACGAAGCGATCACCGTGGCTGGCACCCAGCACATCGATGTCGCCCACTGGAAACCGTTGATCTATCTGTTCCGCCACTACCTGAGCGTGGGTGAACCAGTCGGGCGCAACTTCCGCGCGCAGACGCCGGTCCACGATCCGGCGTAGAGCGGGTGATTCAAGGTGCCGGCGATGGTGGGTGGCTGGTCACTGAAATCCAGTACGACACCATGTCCACATAGCGGCCGTCGCGCTTCACCGCGCGCGGCTCGACGCCGGATTCGGTGAAACCCAGCGATTCATACAGCGCGCGCGCGGCGGCGTTGTCCGCCAGCACCGTGAGAGTGAGCGATTCGATGCCTTCCGCGCGCGCAGCCGCGAACGCGGCAAGAAGAAGCTGACGGGCGATACCCTGGCCTCGATGGCCAGCACCCACATGGACACTGTGCACTTCCGCCGTATGCCGTCGCGCCAACCGCACCGGGCGTACGTAACGCAGGAAGCCCACCAGCATGCCGTCAACGAACGTGCCGAAGTAGCGCGTGCCGGGATCGGCAAGCTGGGCGCGCATCACGTCCGCCGAGTCATTCTGCGCCTCGGCCAGCGTGGACAGGAACGCCGCGGGCGACTCGCGAAGGGCCTGCAACCGTGCTTGCCAGAGAGTATCGGCGTCGTCAGCGCCGAGTTGCCGGAGAAGCATGCGACACACCTGTGAGGTTGCTGATGCACAGGTGCCCAGCCTAGCGCGGGTTCGCCTGATACGGCGTGCATGCAAGAATGAAGACAGCTCCTTCTTCACTCTCCGCCATGACTGAACTTCAGATTCCCCGCGTTGGATGCGGCGCCGTCGTCCGTGATGCCGACGGCCGCATCCTGCTGATCCAGCGCGGACGCGATCCGGAGCGCGGGCACTGGGGCCTGCCCGGCGGCAAAGTCGACTGGATGGAAACGGTGGAGGCTGCCGTGGTCCGCGAAACTCGCGAGGAGACGGCGTTGGAAGTGACGCTGCTGCGCCTACTGTGCGTGGCCGATCATTTCGAGCCGGCGCTTGCGCAGCACTGGGTCGCGCCGATCTTCGAGGCACGGGCACCTGCGGGTGCCGAGGCTTCCATCCAGGAGCCGGGCGTGCAGACTGGCCTGGGCTGGTTCGCGCTGGATGCTCTGCCCCAGCCGCTGACGCAGGCCACGGTGCAGGCGCTGGCCAGGCTGTAGCGGATATCGATCCGGACGCAGGTTAACTGGCATCCAGACAAACAAAAAGCCCTGACCGGAGTCAGGGCTTTTCAATTGGAGGCCTCAAGCGGAATCGAACCGCTGTAAACGGATTTGCAATCCGGTGCATAGCCACTCTGCCATGAGGCCAACGTACTGCACGCCAGGAACGGAGCCCTGACAAGACAAAACCCCATGATGGGGCCTGTCGGAACATGGAGCGGGAAACGAGACTCGAACTCGCGACCTCAACCTTGGCAAGGTTGCGCTCTACCAACTGAGCTATTCCCGCGTAAGCCGCCATGGTACCGGAAATCCGGAACACACACCAGCGATTTCACCTTTCTGACTGCGCGTAAAGCCTTGCGGCCCAACGTGCCCCGCCTTGCCGTGGCGGGAGAAAAACAAGGCCCCTACCGGGGCCCTGTAGAATCTGGAGCGGGAAACGAGACTCGAACTCGCGACCTCAACCTTGGCAAGGTTGCGCTCTACCAACTGAGCTATTCCCGCAGATTCCGTTCGACCTGCGTCGAAGGAGCGTTATTGTGTCCAAATTCCTTCACGCCGTCAACAGTCTTCACACGATGCGGTGATGGGCGTCCGCACTGGGGTACGCTGCCCCGCCCAGCCCCGTGCGCCCATGTTCCTTCGCGGCAAGCCCCTGTTGATCGCCCTGCTGCTGCATCTGCTGGTGGCCCTGCTGTACTGGGCACTGATTCCGCTGGGAATGAACTGGTATCGCGACCATTTCGGCTTCACCTCCCATCGCGACATCAGCCTGGGCATCGCGCAGTTCTACCTGTTCTGGATGTTCCTTGGCGCCCAGCCACTGATTGCGGTGCTGCGGCCGCTGTTCGCCAAGCTGTTGGTGCTGGCGGTTCCGCTGACGTTCGCGACCTGGACGCTGATGCACAACCACCCGCTGCGCCTGCTGTACTTCACTGTCGGGCCTGGCCTGCTGGCGCTGGCCGCGATCGCCACATCGGTGTGCTATGCATCACGCAGCCGCCTGCCCGCTACCATGGACACCGCCGATGCCTAGACGTTACATCCGCCTGTTCTGGTTGCTGGTCGCGCTGACCTGGCTGGCGCTGATCGCCGCACTGGTCAATGCCGGCTTCACCCCGGACTACTGGTTGCTGCACCGCCTGGAAGGCACCGAACTGCCCTACCCGACCAGCACTGTCATCGTGTTCGCGTTGCTGGGCACGGTAGAACTGGTCGTGGCCGCCTTGATCGTGCGGCCATGGAAACTGAAGCGACTGTGGCTGCGCCTGTTGATTGCCTTCGTTCTGCTGCTGGCGTGGTCGGTACCGTGGATGCTGTCGGCCATGCATCAGCCACCGGTGCACGGCATGCACCTGCTGTGGTTGCTGCTGCTGGACGTGGGACTGCTGCTGGCGCTGTGCGTGGTGTCGCTGGTCAGCGTCCTGGGACGCATTTCCGGCAGGAAGAAGACCCCGACTGCGGTTCCTTAAGGCGCTGGATCCGAGGGCTTCACCGCTTCATTTTCGGATCTCTTGCATGGATTGCGGCAGGCCGATGCAGGAAGTTGAGGATCCGCCAGCGACGAACGCCTGCATCGTGCCCCTGCCCATCGCATTCCGTGCTCCCCCTTCCTTCTGGCTGCTGGCATCACTCATCTGGCTACTGCTGGTTGCCGCGCTCATCCATGCCGGCTTCAAGCCAGACTACTGGCAACTGCGTCACACCGAGTCCGGGACACTGCCCTATCCCATCGGCTCGGTGATCACGTTCGCGCTGATCGTCCTCGTGGAAATGACAGCGCTGGGCCTGGCTGTGCAGCCATGGCGGTTCCGCCGCCTGTGGCTGCGGATCCTGATCAGCCTCATTCCATGGCTGGGGTGGAACGTCCTATGGGGCTTGGCTGCCATGCATCAATCCCCCGTGCGCGACGTCCATTCGAACTGGCTGCTCGGCATGAGCGCCATCCTGCTGCTGGCACTGCTCGTGGTTGTGCCGGCCTCGCTCTGGCCTCGCCTGCGACGCTGGCTCGGGAACTGAGGCCCGCGCCTACTTCCGGAACTCCACCCGCACATGCTGGCCGAAGCGCGCCTTGGCCGCGCCATCGAACTCCAGCACGCACTCCACTACCTTGGCCACGCCGCGCCCGGCATCTTCAGGCAGGCGCGCCTGCGCGAACACCGGACTGATGCGCACCACGCGTGCGGGTGGCAGTGAGCCGGTGTTCTCTGCGCCATCGCTATCCGGCACAACGGTAGCCTTCATGCCCACCTGCACGGTATCGGCGTAGGCAGCACTGAGTTCGGCACGCACCTGCAGCGGGCGTGCCGGCAGCAACGAGATCGCCGGCTTGCCACCCTGCACGAATGCACCGAGTCCCGGCACCTGGCCGACCACGGTGCCGGCCTCCGGTGCGCTCAGCGACATCTGCTGCAGTTTCAATTTCGCGTGCTCCAGCTTGTGCTGGGCCATGTCGACCTGCGCACCGGCCACGTCGACATCGGCGCGCACACCGGCCAGTTGCTGCTTGGCCGCATCGGCCTGCTGGTTGGACGACACGCCTTCGCTGGCGCCGGTGGACAGGCGGGTGGCGTTGCGCTCCAGTTCGCGCAACTGCGCCTGGCTGCCCTTCAGGCGGTCGTTGGCCAGGGCCAGATCGGCGGTGGCCATCGCCACTTCCTGCTGCAGCAGGGCGCCATCCAGCGACAGCAGCAACTGTCCCTTCTTCACCGTGGCACCCTCCTTCACCGGCGCGGCGGTGATCGAGCCATCCACTGGCGGCGCCAGCGCGATCAGGCCACCCTCGACGTCGATGATGCCGCGCGCCACCGCGACCTTGCCGGCGGTGGCAGTGCCGGCTTTACCTGCAGGTGCTTGGGCAGGCGCGTCCTTGGAACAGGCGCCGAGCAGCAGCGCCGCGGACAGTACCAGGCTGAAGGGAAGCAGGTGCAACGTCTTGGTCATGGGGCGGACTCTACAGTTTCGTTCTGGCGGCGGTCATCACGGACCATGCCGTCTTCCATGGCGATCACCCGATCGGCATGCCGGATCAGGCGCGGATCGTGGCTCACGCACAACACGGTGGCGCCGTGCGCACGTGCGTAGCGATGCAGGATGTCGATCACGCGCTGGCCGTTCTCGGCGTCCAGCGCGCTGGTGGGTTCGTCGGCGAAGATCAGCGTCGGCGACTTGGCGAAGGCGCGCGCAACGGCCACGCGCTGCTTCTCACCACCGGACAGCTGCGCCGGTCGCATGTGGCTGCGGTGGCTGAGGCCCACCTCGTCCAATGCCTTGCGGGCCAGCGGTTCGCTTTCGCGATTGCTCATGCCGCGATAGCCCAGCGGCAGCTGCACCTGTTCCAGTGCGGTAAGTGCGGGGAACAGATTGAAGCCCTGGAACACGAAGCCGACATGGTGCAGGCGGAAGCGCTCCACTTCGCTGCGCGTCATGTGGCCCACATCCTGCCCGAGCGCGTGCACGCGGCCGCCATCGGGCGCAGACAACCCAGACAGCAACGACAGCAGCGTGCTCTTGCCGCAACCGGATGGGCCCGATACCAGGGTCAGTTCACCGGGATAGATGTCCAGTGACAGGCCACGCAGCACCGGCACCTGCACGTCGCCGGACATGAAACCCTTTTCCAGTGCGTCGGCCTGCAGGGTCGGGGCGACGGCGCGTATGGAAGTCATCGGCCGGTCCTCAACGCAGCAGCAACGATGGATCGGAGCGGACGACACTGCGTACCGCCATGATGCTCGACAGCATGGCCATCACCGCGACCAGCGCCACGCAACCGATGATCACCATCGGTGTCAGCTGCACCGGCACGCGCTGGGTCTGTGCGATCAACAGCACCACGGTGCTGAACGCCGCCGCCAGCAACATGCCCACGCCGCCGATCAGCAGCGCCTGCTCGAACACCACCCGCGCCAGCGCATAGCGACCGGCACCAAGTGCATTGAGCGTGGCGTACTCGCGCACCGAACCGGCCACCACCGAAGCGAATGACTGGTTGGTGATCACCGCGCCGACAAAGCAGACGATGACCGCCATGAACAGCACTGCGATGCCGGCACCGGTATCGAACAGCCAGTATTGCTGCGAGCGGCTGGCGAACTCCGGTGCCGTCCAGAACTCGACCGGCGTGGCCTGCCCCATCGACGTGGCCAGGCGGTCGCGCACACGGTCGGCCAGGTCCGGCGAACGCAGGTCCGCCACGAAATAGGTACTGCCCTCGTGCGGATCGGTACCCGCGATGGCGCGCGCGGTATCCAGCGAGGCCAGCACGTTGACGCCACCGAGGCCACGCAGGCCCGGTTGTGCCGCGACCACGCGCACCGCCTTGCCATTGATCCACGCACGGTTGTTCTGCAGGTCCACGCCCAGCGTATCCAGATCGGCGCTATCGACGATCACCGCACCGGGTTCGCGCAGCTGCGCGCGCAGGTCGGCGGGCAGGATGCGCGCGAACATCATCGCGTCGCCTTGGGTGGAGATGCCGGACAGATACACAGACACGTTACCGGTACCCTGCGCGCTGGAGCGCCATTCGCCATCGACCCACTCGTAGGGTTCGACGCGGGTGACATCCGGGTCCATGCGCAGGTGGCTTTCCACATCCGCGCTGATTGCATGGCCGTAGTTGACGCTCTGGGTGCCGGGGAAACCGGCCCAGATATCAGCCGACGATGCCTTCACGTAGATCGCGGCGGTACCGAAGATACCCAGCACCAGCGCCGCCTGCACGATCAGCAGCACGCCAGCGAAGCACATCGCCAGCACTACCGGCAGAAACCGGCGCCACTCATAGGCCAGGGTCTTGCGGGCCAGCGCGATCATTGCTGTTCGCCCTCACCCTCAGCCGGCAGCGGTGCACCGCCAAGCGCGCGGTACAGCGAAGCAAACGCGAGCACGCGTGCGCCCTGCGCACCGATCAGATCAGCCTGCGAGGCGAGCGCGGCACGCTGCGTATCCAGTCCATCGAACTCGCTGGACAGGCCCAGCTGCACCTGCCGCGCTTGGCGCTTGACCTGCTGGCCGGCGGCATCATTGGCCGCACGCAGCGACTGGATGCTGCTGTCCTGGCGCGCCAGGCTGCCCAGCGCGCCCTCCACTTCGCTCACGCCTTCCAGTACCGCCTTGCGGTAACCGAGCAGTGCAGCATCCAGCTGCTTTTCATCGGCATTGAAGCGCGCGCGGCGCTGGCCCCAATCCCACAGCGGGATATCGACGTACGGGCCGATCGACGGACTGGAATCGGAGTTGGAGCGGGCGTTCTGGGTGAGGTTGTAGGCGTACAGGATCGAGCCACCAAGACTGACCCGCGGATACATCGCGGCACGTGCGGAGCCCTTGCTCGCCGCAGCCTGCATCACTTCAGATTCGGCCAGCAGAATCTGCGGGCGGTGGCGCAGCAGATCGGCCGGTACCTGCTGCAGCGAGAACGTGCCCAGCTTCGGCGGCGAGCGATAGGCGCGCCAAGCCGGATCCGGGCCATCACGGCCCAGCAACAATGCCAGCGCACGGGCGGCGTTGTCGGCGTTTTCCCGGGCTTGTGCGATGGCGGCGTGGGTGGCGGCCTGGCGTGCACGCAGGCGATCCAGTTCGCCAGGCTCATCCAGGCGCAGGCGCTGGCGGACCAGGGCCAGGTGCTCGCCGCGGTCATCCACCGATTGCTGGCGGGCCAGCAGGTCCTGCTGGGCCTGTGCAACGGTCAGGTCCAGATAGCTGCGCACCACGTCGGCAATCACCGCCACCTGCGCGGCATTGCGCAGCGCCTCGGCATTGCCGGCCGAAGCCTGCGCGCTCAACTGCGCGCTCTCGGCGGCACCGAACAGGCCCAGGTCCCAGATCGCTTCGATGCCGGCATGGAAGTAGGTATCGACGGCGGCGGCGTCCTGCACCTGCTTGGCGCTGGCCGAGATTTCCGGCAGGAAACGCGAGTCGGAAGTGCCGGCGACGATCCGAACGGCCTGCAGGCGCAGCGTAGCCTGCTGCAGGTCCAGATTGCCGGCGATGGCCTGGTCGACCAGGCCATCCAGTGCCGGGTCGGACAGCACTTTCCACCACTGTCTGGCATCCACTGCCACGCCCTGGCCCTGCGGCACCTGGGTCCAGGTGCTGGGCGTGCGGTCAGGCAGGTCCGGAACAGGCACCGACATGCAACCGGCCAGGGCCAGGCTTGCCAACAACGCACCAGGGCGCAGCACTGCATGCAGGGAGAGTCCGTGCCCGGCCTTGGGCACTGCCACTGAAGTGATACGCCTGACCACCAGCCCGCCAACGTGTAGAAGGAGCATGAAGGCTACCGTGCGATTGTGGAGCGAACATGGAGAAATCGTCCGAAAAAGGTCACAGCACGCGTGCGGTTCAGGCAACGCCGACCCAGTCTTTCACTACGCTTTCAATGCGTTCCCGGCACGGAACACTGGACGACTTTCACAGCGTATTGCACATTGCGGCATTGTCTTGCTTCGATGCTGCCCGACCGTGAAACGCCCTCGCCGCTGGCTGCTGATTGGCTCGATCACGACAGCGACTGTCGGTGTGATCGTGCTCGTCCTGACCACCCCACTGGTCTCGAACGCCACGCTGCTACTGATGGAGCGCAGCAACTTCATTCCCGCCGAATCCTCGATCTTCACGTTCGAGCCGTATGCCATCAACCAGGGCTCGTCGAACTACTGGTTGTACGGGAAGGACCGGACCTACTACTACCACTTCGCCTACGAAGACGACGTGCCCTACGTCTACATCCGGCGGGACAACCGCTGCCCCGGTTTCGACCGGCAGGATGCCCGGACCTGGTGCAGCGCCCTGCCCGGCAAGGCACGCTAGCGCGGCAGTGGTGCAACCGGTGTGACAAACGAAAAACGCCCCCTTTCGGGAGCGTTTTCTTGAATCTGGAGCGGGAAACGAGACTCGAACTCGCGACCTCAACCTTGGCAAGGTTGCGCTCTACCAACTGAGCTATTCCCGCAGATTCCGTTCGACCTGCGTCGAAGGAGCGCTATTGTGTCGATATTGCTGCACGGCGTCAACAGGAATTTTCGCGTGCATTGTGGGGCGGCGTTCAGGCCCCCAGGACCGATACCTCAGGTTCGCAGGCCACGGCGATGGAAGTAGACCTGCTCGGCGATGCGCCGCGTGGTCGCCGTGTGCAGCAGTGCGTTGAGCGGCCAGTCGGCCTGCAGATGATCCATCGCCCAGCGCAGCAGGCGCTTGCCATGGAATGCCGGCGCCACCTGCCGCGCCACCCGTTCCGCTTCCGGCCCCTGGCCACGCAGATGACGGGCAATCGCCTCGCCGACCGCCCAGCCGTGCCGCCACGAGGAGTGGATGCCCCCGGCGGACAATGGCGAGACGATGCCCGCCGCGTCGCCGGTCAGGATCAGCCGTTGGCCAGTGATCGGCCCATCCGGCCGGCCGCAAGGCACCAGGCCGGCACGGGTAGCCGAGGGGCGCGCCGAAGGCGGAATGCCGACCACATCGCGCACGTGCTCAAGGAAGCCATCAATATCAGGCGGGCGTACCTGATTCGGGTCATGGCGCAGCGCCAATCCCACCTGCAGGCCGGTAGGATTCTGCACGACCCAGCCGATGTAGCCCGGTGCAAAGCGCTTGCTGACGAAGCAATGGAGTGCGTCACCCTGCGGCAATTGCAGGCCGGCGAACTCACGTTCGACGCCGTAGAGATTGCCGCGCACCTGGCCTAGGCCAGTGCGCCGGGCCACGCGCGAACGTGCGCCATCGGCACCGACCAGGTAGGCGCAGCACCCTGCCCCTTCCACCTGCCAGCCGTCACCACTGCGATGGGCGTCGGTGAAGGACTGCTGCAGGCGAAGGTCGACACCGTTCGCGCGCAGCTCGCTGGCTAGCCAGCGCATCAGGTTCGGCGTATCGGTGGTGAGGAAGTAATAGCCCGGTGCGGCCAACAACACGCTGCGCAGGTTCGGCGCATACAGGCGCACATTGGCAACGCGTTGCACCAGGTATTCGGGCATGCGCCCCAGCCAGGTCTGCTCCATCGCTTCCTTCACCACGATGCCGGTGGTGTGGAGGCGCTCGCCGGGGTCGGCCTTGCGTTCGAGTACGCACACGCGCAGTCCATATTGGACAGCGGCCAACGCGCAGGCGGCACCGGCGAAACTGGCGCCGACGATGACCACGTCGTGATCGTAGGCGGAGGATTGATGAGGCATCGCGGCGTCACCCTTGGAACGAAGGATGCAGCATCCAACCTTCATGTGGTGGGGCGATGGGGCGACGGTGAAGTGGCAATGAAGCGCGTTGGACGCAAACGAAAAACGCCCCCTTTCGGGAGCGTTTTTCTTGAATCTGGAGCGGGAAACGAGACTCGAACTCGCGACCTCAACCTTGGCAAGGTTGCGCTCTACCAACTGAGCTATTCCCGCTTGGGAGGCGAAATTTTACCTATTCCAAGGATGGCGTCAAGCGCTTTTTCAGGGTCTGCGAGGCACCTTGCATTGCGTATCCATGGCGTGGATCTACTATGGCATCCCCGCAAACCTATGGATCCGCATCATCCGTGGATGCGGCATTTCCAGTTGATCCACGCCATGCGTGGATGGGGCATCACCGTAGATCCGTCCAGCGTGTCGAGTAGATCCACGCCATGCGTGGATAAACGCACAGATGGGGTCAGAGCCCATTCCTGAGGAAAGGGATCCGACCCCGGGGATCAGTTGCCCAGCTTCTTCTGCCGCGCACGCTCGCGCGCAGCGCGCTCGTCATCGCGCAGGCTCGGCCAGGCGGCGTGCAGGTACTGCAGGCCCGACCACAGGGTCAGCACGGCGGCAATGGCCAAGGTCCAGTCGCCGATGTGGAACACCGGCCAGCCCATCCAGATGTCTTCCACCGGCACGTTCGGTGCCACCGAATACAGCAGGCACAGCAGCGCGACCATCTGCGCGGTGGTCTTGACCTTGCCGATCATCGCCACGCGCACCTTGGCGCGCTGGCCGAGTTCGGCCATCCATTCGCGCAGCGCCGATACCGCAATTTCACGACCAACGATCACCGCCGCCCAGAACGCCATCCACGGCGTCGGGTGACCCTGCACGATCAGGAACAGTGCCACTGCCACCATCAGCTTGTCCGCGACCGGGTCGAGGAAGGCGCCGAAGGCCGACTCCAGCTGGTAACGGCGTGCGATCCAGCCATCGAGCCAGTCGGTGATCGCGGCCAGGCCGAAGATCGCCGCCGAGGCGAAGTTGGTCCAGGTGTAGGGCAGGTAGAACACCAGCACCAGCACCGGGATCATCACGATCCGCAACAACGTCAGCCAGGTGGGCAGGGTCAACTTCATGCTTGCGTGCTTCTCTCTCTACTCGGCCGCATCAGGCGTGGCCAACCCGTGCAGGTTAGCGTAGATACGTGCCGCGAGGGCGTCATTGATACCTTCCACCTTGGCGATTTCCGCTTCGCCAGCGGCTTTCAGGCCGACCAGGCCGCCGAAATGCTTGAGCAGGCTGGCGCGGCGGCGCGGCCCGATACCAGGGATGTCCTCCAGCTTGCTGGTCATCCGCGCCTTCTGGCGGCGGCCGCGGTGGCCGGTGATGGCGAAGCGGTGCGCCTCATCGCGCACCTGCTGGATGAACTGCAGCGCCGGATTGGCCGCGCCCGGGCGCAGCTCGCGGCCATCGGGCATCACCAGCGCTTCGTGGCCGGCGCGGCGTTCCACGCCCTTGGCCACGCCCACCAGCAACACGCCTTCCACGCCCAGGTCGGCCAGCGCGGCCTGGGCCTGGGCCAACTGGCCGGCGCCGCCGTCGATCAGCAGCACGTCCGGCAGCACGCCCTGCTCTTCCACTGCACGGCGGAAGCGGCGGTCGATGGCCTGGCGCATGGCGGCGTAGTCGTCGCCCGGCTCGATGCCGCTGATGTTGAAGCGGCGGTACTGCGCGCGCACCGGACCGGCGGCGTCGAACACCACGCATGAGGCCACGGTGGCCTCACCCATGGTGTGGCTGATATCGAAACATTCAACACGCTTGACCGGCTCGGCCAGGCCCAGCATGTCGCGCAGCGCGTCGCTGCGCGCGTGCTGCGCGTTGCGGCTGTTGAGTTCGGTCGCCAGGGTCAGCTGCGCGTTGCGGCTGGCCAGCTCCACGTAGCCGGCACGCTCGCCGCGCACGTTCCACTTCAGCTGCACCTTGCGCTCGGCCGAGGCCGACAGCGCGGCCACCAGCAGGTCGGCATCGGGAATCTCGCGGTCCAACAGGATCTCGCGCGGCGGCTCGAATTCGATGTAGTACTGCGAGACGAACGCGGCCAGCACTTCCTCCGGGCTCTCCTCGCCATTGGTACGCGGGAAGAACGGGCGGGTACCGAGGTTGCGGCCATCGCGGAAGGCCAGCAGCAGCACGCAGGCCTGCGAACCCTGCATGGCCACCGCCAGCACGTCCAGATCCGCAGCGCGCCCATCCACGTACTGGCGGGTCTGCATGCTGCGCAGTGAAGAAATCAGGTCGCGCAGGCGCGCGGCCTGCTCGAACTCCAGTGCCTCGCTGGCGGCCTGCATCTGCTCGCCCAGTTCGCGGGTCAGCTCGTCGCTCTTGCCTTCCAGGAACAGTGCGGCGCGACGCACCGACTCGGCGTAGTCCGGCGCCGGCACCAGCTCCACGCAGGGCGCGCTGCAACGGCCGATCTGGTACTGCAGGCACGGCCGCGAGCGGTTGCGGAACACGCTGTCCTCGCAGCTGCGCAGCTTGAACAGCTTGTGCATCAGGTTCAGCGTTTCACGCACCGCGGTGACGCCGGGATACGGCCCGAAATAGCGACCGGGAATGGCGCGCGGGCCGCGATGCAGCGCGATGCGCGGCCAATCCTCGCGGGTCAGCAGCACATGGGGGTAGGTCTTGTCGTCGCGCAGCGAGACGTTGTAGCGCGGCGACAGCGACTTGATCAGCTGGTTTTCCAGCAGCAGCGCCTCGGCTTCCGAGCGCGTCACGGTCACGTCCATGCGCGCGATCTGCGAGATCATCGACATGATCCGCGCGTTCTTCGGGCTGCCGTTGAAATAGCTGCCGACACGGTTGCGCAGCGCGCGCGCCTTGCCCACGTACAGCAACGTGTCGTCGGCGGCGTACATGCGGTACACGCCAGGGGCGGTACTGAGCTGGGCCGCGAAGGCCTTGCCGTCGAAGGCCGGGGCGGGAACGTCTGTCATTCGCTGATCGGGACTTCGCTGAGCACGCCGCTGTCCGGGTCGAATCGCAGCACGGCATGGGCGTCGGTCTCGGCGATCCACACCGCACCGGCGCCTACCGCCAACCCCGCCGGGCCATGCAGGCGTCGTGGCAACGGCTGGGTGGTCAGTTCGCCACCGCCCAGGCGCAGCGTGCGCAGGCGGCCGTTGCCGGTATCGGCAATCCACAACAGCGGCGCATCCGGGCTCAGCGCGATGGCCTGTGGGAACTGCAGGCTGGCGTCCGAACGCGGACCGTCTTCGCTGCCGAAGCGCCAGGGCCCCTGCCCGACCAGCGTCTGCACCAGGTCGCCACGCAGCTGCAGTGCACGGATCGAGGATCCCAATGCGTCGGCGACGTACAGCACCTGCTGCACCACGGCCAACGCGGTGGGTTGGGCGAAGGCGGCCAGATGCCCGCTGCCATCGCGCTCGTCGATGGAACCACTGCCCGCGCGCCATTGCAGGCTGCGCTGGCCCAGGTGGTAGCTCCAGATGCGGTTGTCGCCGGCCATCGCGATGTGCAGCTGGTTGTCGGCGATGGCCAGGCCGACCGGATGGTCCAGCGCAACCTGCCGCGCCTGCGCGACCGGGCCTTCCACCGGCGCACCGGGACGGCCGTTGCCACACAGGGTATCGACGATGCCGGTCAGCAGGTTGATGCGGCGCACCGCGTGGTTGCCGGTGTCGGCGACATACAGCGAATCGCGCTCCAGCACCAGCGCCTGCGGGCGGTGGAACGCGGCTTCGGCGAGGTTGCCGTCCATGAAATCGGCGGTGCCCAGCCCGAACTGGCGCAGGATGCGGCCACCGTGGCTGCATTCGAGGATGCGGTGATGGCCGCTGTCGGCGATGTACAGGCGTTCGGTGCTGACCGCCAGGCCCAGCGGGAAGCGCAGCGCCTGGCGGGGTTCCGGGTGCAGTTCGCTGCCGCCACGCGGCGGCGCCGACGGTGCGCCTTCGCACAGCGCGTTCAAGGCACGCTCCAGCTCACCGGGTGCCCCCTGCCCGACCAGCCGTTGCTGTTCGCGGCCCTGCGCATCCAGCAGCACCAGGGTCGGCCAGGCGGTGATGCCGAAGCGGCGCCAGCCATCCCAGTCGGCATCGAGCAGGACCGGCATTGTCAGGCCCTGGCGACGCAGCAGCTTCAATGCGGCGCCGGCCTCGCGTTCGAAATCGAAGCGCGGCACCTGCAGCACCAGCGGCTGCAGCTTGCCGGGGTGGCGCGACAGCCATTGGCCGAACTCGGCCAGGCGTTGCGCGCTCCAGGCGGAAGCGGCGTTGACGAACAACAGCGCCACCGGCCGACCGCGCAGTTCGGTCAGGGTGCAGGGGGTGGCGTTGAGCCAGGTGGCGAACTCGGGCAGGTCCGGGACGGGCTGGACGTTCATGGCCCGATTATGCCGGAGTCGGCGTCATGCAACAGTCGTGCCACGGCACGTTTTGCAGCATCGTCGACCAATGTCCAGACCTGTTCGAAATGCTCACTGCCGCCGGTGTACGGGTCCGGGATCGCACCCCTGCCCTGCCCGCCGGACCACGGCAGGTACAGCGCCAGGCGTTCGCGCTGGGCGGGTGTGGCCAGGCGACCCGCATCGCGCAGGTTGGCCTCATCGGCGCACAGGATCCAGTCGAAGCGGTCGAAATCCGCGACCTGCAGCTGGCGCGCGCGCAGGCCGCCGATGTCCACGCCATGCCCGGCCGCGCAGGCGATCGCTCGCCGGTCCCGGTCCGGTGGCTCGCCCACATGCCAGTCGCCGGTGCCGGCCGAATCGACCTGCACCCGACCAGCCAGCGGCGAGGCGTCCAGGCGCGCGCGCAGCGCACCTTCGGCCATCGGCGAACGGCAGATGTTGCCGAGGCAGACGACCAGCAGCTTCATCGGGCAGCCAGCGTCTGCAGCAATGCTTCGGCGCGTTCCAGGTCCTCGGGCGTGTCGATGCCCGGCGGGAACGGTTCGGGCGAGATTGCCACGCTGATCGGGAAACCCGCTTCCAGCACGCGCAGCTGTTCCAGCGATTCGATCTGCTCCAGCTGGCCCGGCGGCATCGCCGCAAACTGCTGCAGGAAACCGGCGCGATAGCCGTAGATGCCGATGTGGCGCAGCCAGTTGTGACCGGCCGGCAGCGTGTCACGGCTGCGTGCAAAGCCATCGCGGTGCCAGGCGATCGGGGCGCGGCTGAAGTACATCGCCTCGTTGCGCACGTTGCGCACCAGCTTCACCACGTTCGGGTCGAACAGGGTATGCGCGTCTTCGACGGTCGTGGCGAGGGTCGACATCGGCGCATTGCCTTCAACCAGTGCCTGGGCCACCGAGCGGATACCCGCCGCCGGTGCGAACGGCTCATCGCCCTGCAGGTTGACCACGACGGTGTCATCGGCCCAGCCGGCGATGCGCGCGCACTCGGCCAGGCGGTCGGTGCCGGACGCATGCGAGGTCGCAGTCATCGCCACCTTCACTTCGGCCAGGCCGGACAGTGCGTCGGCAATGCGTTGATCGTCGGTAGCGACCCAGACCTCGCCGGCACCGGCCTGCAGCGCGCGACGCGCCACGTGCAGCACCAGCGGCTCACCGCCCAGCGGGCGCAGCGGCTTGCCCGGCAGCCGCGAGGCGGCATAGCGGGCCGGGATGGCGACGACGAATTCGGTCATGGGGCGGTACTCGGCAGGCTCGTTACAACGGGAATGCGGCCGGCGGCGCATGAATGCAAGCGCCGCCGCGCCACTCAGTTCGGTCGCAGCTTGTCCAGGCGGTCGGTCAGCGCCACCCAGAATGCGGCAGGCAGCTCGGCGCGCAGCGGGACCGCGTAGTGCCAGTCATTGCCGAACGCGCGGCATTTCACCGCGTCCTTCTCGGTCATCAGCACCGGCAGCTGGCTGCCAAAGGACAGGTCCTGCGGCTGATAGGCCTGATGGTCAGCGAAGGCGTGCGGCACGACGCCGATGCCACGCGCGCGCAGCATGTCGAAGAAGCGCTGCGGGTGGGCGATGCCGGCCACGGCGTGCACGCGCTGGCCCTTGAAATACGACAGCGGACGGGCACGGCCACCGGCCAGCGGTTGTGCGCTGTCGATGTGCAGGGCCATCGGCCACTGGCCGAAGCCGCAGGCCTGTGCTGCAGTCTCCTCATCGGCCTGGCCGAGGTTGACCACGCGGAAATCGCACTCGCTGGCGCGGCTGACCGGCTCACGCAGCGGCCCGGCCGGAATCATCCGGCCATTGCCGTAGCGGCGCTGCGCATCGACCACCTCGATCTCGATGTCGCGTGCCAGCCGGTAGTGCTGCAGGCCGTCGTCGCAGACGATCACATCGCAGCCGGCCTCGATCAGCGCCTTGCCGGCTGCAACACGATCACTGTCCACGCGCACCGGCACGCCGGTCTTCCAGGCAATCAGCACCGGCTCGTCGCCACCCTTGGCGGTCGGCGTATCGGCCTTTACCCACAGCGGCTTGTCGGCATCTTCGCGGCCGTAGCCACGACTGGCCACGCCCGGCTTCCAACCGGCGGCACGCAGGCGCTCCACCAGCGCGATGGTCAGCGGCGTCTTGCCAGTTCCACCGGCGGTGATGTTGCCAACCACGATGACCGGCACCGGCAGCGTGTAGCGCTTGCGCCAGCCACGCCGATAGGCGCGCCGGCGCAGCGCGGTGACGCCGGCATACAGCGGCGCCAGCAGGCGCATCGCCCACGGAACCGGGGTGCCGTCGTACCAGTACGGCGGGGTCTGGGTACCCTTGCCGGCCATCAGTCCTGCCTTTCGCGGAACTGCATGCTGTGCAGATGCTGGTACAGGCCACCCATGGTGAGCAGCTCCTTGTGGGTACCGCGCTCGACGATGCGACCGTGATCCATCACCAGCACCTGGTCTGCATGCTCGATGGTCGACAGGCGATGCGCGATGACCAGCGTGGTGCGCTCGGGCATCAATCGCTGCAGCGCGTCCTGCACCAGGCGCTCCGATTCGTTGTCCAGCGCTGCGGTGGCTTCATCGAGGATCAGGATCGGCGCGTCGCGCAGGATCGCACGGGCGATCGCCAGGCGCTGGCGCTGGCCACCGGACAGCAGCGCGCCGTTCTCGCCCACCGGGGTCTGCAGCTGCTGCGGCATGCGTGCGATGAACTCCCAGGCATTCGCGGCTTCAGCTGCCGCTCGGATCTGTTCATCCGTCGCGTCCATGCCATAGGCGATGTTGGCGCCGATGGTGTCGTCGAACAACATGACCTTCTGCCCGACCATCGCCACCTGGCGACGCAGGTCGGCCAGCGGATAGTCGTCCAGTGCCACCCCGTCGAGGGTGATGCGCCCGCCGCTGGGTTCGTAGAAGCGCGGCACCAGCCGGATCAGGCTGGTTTTGCCGCTGCCGGATCGACCCACGATGGCGGTGACCGTACCCGGCTTGGCCACGAAGCTGATGTCGTCCAAGGCGATGCCACTGTCTTCGCGGTAACGCAGCATGACGTGCTCGAAGGCCAGTTCGCCACGCACGCGCTGCACCGTGTTGCGGCCTTCGTCGCGCTCGACCGGCATGTCGAGGATGTCGAACAGGCGCTCGGCGGCGGACACACCGCGGGAGATCGAGGACTGCACGCTGGTCAGGCGGCGCAGCGACGGGATGATCGCCGTCATCGAGATCATCAGGCCCATGAACTGACCGGCATTGAGGCGCCCTGCCAGTGCTTCGCGGGTCGACACCCAGACGATCACCGCCAGCGCCAGCGCGGCCAGGAACTGGACCACGCTGGAGGCACCGGCACGGGTGATTTCCACCTTCATGTTCAGCGCCAGCATGCGGTTGGCCAGGCGCGAGTAGCGCGACATCTCATGCTGCTGAGTGCCGTGCACCTTCACTTCCTGCTGGGCCGCCAGTGACTGCTCGGCGGTCTGCGCCATCGTGCCCATGCCGTCCTGGATACCGCGGCTGATGCGCCGGTAGCGCTTGCCCACGTAAGACACGATCACGCCGATCATCGGCACCACCACCAGCATGGCCACGGTCACCTTGACACTCATCTGCAGCATCACCGCCAGCATAGCGATGATGGTCAGGGTGTCGGCAACCACGGTCTTGAGCGCATCGGCGCTGGCCTGGGTGACCTGCTCGGTATCGAAGTTGAGGCGGCTGACCATCACCGGCGTCGATTCGGTATCGAAATGCGAGGACGGCAGGTGCAGGTACTTGGCCAGCACCTGTTCACGCAGGTCGCGCACCACGCTGCGACCGGTCTTGGCCAGCGCGTAGTCGCTCACCCAGGTGGCGGCGCTGCGCATCAGGAACAGGCCAAGGATGGTCAGCGGCAGGATCACCGCCATTTTCGGTTCGGGATTGACGAAGCCACGGTTGACCAGCGGCTCCATCAGCTTGGTGAAGTGGTAACCGGCTACCGACTCCACCGCCATGGCGATGACGGCGGCGACCATCATGCCCCAGTAGGCACGGGTGTATCCCAGCAGACGTTTGTAGATCGGCCACACCGGCGCGTGTTTGGAACTCATGGACGCACCTCGGGTGCTGTTGCAATGGCAATACGGCGGAAGCCGAGCTGACCCAGCGCATCCTGCGCGGTCACCACGGCCTGATAGGGCGTGCGGGCATCGGCACGCAACAGTACCGGCTGGGTACGGTCGCTGCCGGCAACGGCCGCGATGGTCTGCTTGACCGACTCGACGTCGCTGCGCAGCACTTCCTGGTCATTGATGAAGTAGCGGCCTTCGGCGTTGATCAGCACGCTCAACGAGCGCGGCGGCTCATTGCTGGGCTGCTGGCTGGCCGTAGGCAGCTCCACCTGGAGTGTCGAGCGCGCATCGAAGGTGGTGGTGACCACGAAGAAGATGATCAGCACCAGGATGACGTCGATCAGTGGCACCAGGTCGATATGCGGCTCATCCTGGGATCGGTCGTTGCCGATACGCATCGATCAGGCCTTCGCCGTGGCAGCATTGGTCGGACGTGCGGCCGGGGCCGGGTTCAACACCCCGGGACGGCCGTCGAGCGTATCCAGCAACGCGCTGGCTTCCTGCTCCATCTCCACCACGTAGCCGTGGATGCGGCCCTTGAAGTAGCGGTGGAACATCAGTGCTGGAATGGCGACGATCATGCCGGTGGCGGTGCACACCAGCGCCTTGCCGATACCACCGGCCAGCTGGTTCACATCACCCACGCCATGGTCGAGGATGCCCAGGAACATCTGGATCATGCCGATCACCGTGCCCAGCAGGCCCAGCAGCGGCCCGGCCGATGCGATGGTGCCCAGCGCGTTGAGGAAACGCTCCATGCGGTGCACCAGGTGGCGGCCGGTGTCTTCGATGCGCTCGCGGATCTGGTCGCGCGGGCGGTTGCGTGCTTCCAGCGCGGCGGCCAGCAGCGCGCCCAGCGGCGAGTTCGCACGCAGGGTCTGCAGGTGGGCCGGGTCGAGCTTGCCGCGTGCCGCCCAGTTGCGCACTTCCTGGCCGAGGCCGGGCGGCAGCACTTCAGTACGTCGCAGGGACCAGAAACGCTCCAGGATGATCGCCAAAGCCAGTACGCCCAACAGCAGCAGCGGCACCATCGGCCAGCCACCGGCCTTGACCAGTTCCCACACGTTTCAACCCTCCGGCCCAACGGCCGCTTGTTCGATCGGCGATAGGATAGCAGCCGACCGCGCCCGCCCAGCGGCATCCCACCACCGGGATGCGTGGATGCGCTGTTCACGCAGCTGCAGCCCTTGTGCGCCAAGCCATATGCGGATCGCCCCGGAATCAGCCGTGGTCAGCACTTCCGCCCCTTGCGCCTGCCAGCGCTGGACCACGTCCTGGCGGGGGTGCCCGAAGCGGTTGCGGTGCCCGGCCGAGACCACCGCCAGCCGTGGCGCCACGGCGGCCACCCACGGCGCGCTGGAGCTGCCGCCACTGCCATGGTGCGGCACCAGCACCACATCCGCCTTCAGCGCTGCCGGAGACGCCTGCAGCAACACCTGCTCGGCCGGGCGGCCGATATCGCCAGGCAGCAGGACCACGCCGTGACGGCTGGCGACGCGCAGCACGCAGCTGTCTTCATTCTCGGCCTGGCGGCTGCCCGGCGCCGGGTGCAGGACCTGGAAATCAACCCCGTCCCACTGCCAGCGCATCCCCTGCTGGCAGGGCGTAGCGCCGGCGATGGTGCTGCCCGGTGGCGCCAGCAGCTGCAGCCCGGGCAGCTGCCTTCGCAAGCTCGGTAGGCTGCCGGTGTGATCAAGATGGTCATGGCTGAGCACCGCCTGCTGGGGCGGCCCCTGTCCGAGCGCGCGCAGGGCCGGGACCAGAATGCGTTCGTTGCCGTCGCCGCCGGTCGGCGGCCCCACGTCGTACCAGAGCGCGTGCCGCGGCGTACGCACCAGCACCGCGGTGCCCTGCCCTACGTCGTGCACCAGCAGCTCCAGTTCGCCTTCAGCCGGTGCATGCCGGGCGGGCCACAGCAGCGGCAGGCACAGCAGCAGGCCTGCCAGGCCACCGCCAGCGCCGCGTGGCAGCAGCCACCAGAACACCCCCGCCACTGCCGCCGGCACCGCCCAGCGCGGTGCCTCGGCCAGCCACCACATCGCCTGCGGGTGCAGCGCCAACGGCTGCAGGGCCTGCCAGCTGAGCTCGAACAGCCAGGCGGCGGCGCGCCATGCCCAGCGCCCGGCACCATCCTGCAACGCGTGCAGGCCGGTACCCAGCAGCGACAACGGCACCACCAGCAGGGTCCACCACGGAATGATCGGCAGATTGACCAGCGGCCCCAAGCGCGCGGTGCCGCCGAACAGGGCCACGCACAGCGGCAACAGGCCGAGGCTGGCCACGCCCTGGGCAGCCAGAAAGCCGCGCAGGCCCCCACCGACGCCGTCCGGCCCGGTCCGTGGCAGGCACCACAGCAGCCACAGCACGCCCCCAAAGCTGAGCCAGAAGCCGGCCGACAGCACCGACAGCGGCGCCGGCAGCAGCATCACCATCGCGGCCAGGGCCAGTCCCTGCCCCGCACCCACCGGGCGACGCCCGGCACGGGCCAGTGCCACCAGCCCGATCATCAGCGCCGCACGCACTGTTGGAAGCGCGCCGCCGGCGGCCACGGCATAGACGGCTGCGGCCAGCGCCGCACCCCATGCCGCCGCCTGCGGCCGAGGCAAGAACCGTCCCAGCACCGGGCATAGCCACCACAACACGCGACACAGCAGTACACCGAAGCCAGCCACCACGCCCACGTGGAAACCGGAAATGGCGACCAGATGGGTCAGGCCCAGAGCGCGCAGGTGTTCCCAGTCGGTATCGGACAAGCCGCGGGTATCGCCCAGTGCCAGCGCCTGTACGAAGCGAGCGGCAGGATGGGCCACCTGGGTGGCGATGGCGTCACTGCTGCGCTCGCGCCAGGCCGGCAGGCCCTGTGCAGGCGCGCGCTCACGCGCAGCGCCGGGGTCGCGCACCGTGCCATTGCCGGAAATGCCGCGCAGCAATGCATGGCGTTCGCCGTCGAAGCCGCCAGGATTGATCCGCGAACGCGGTGCCCGCACCCGCAGCGACAGCTCCCAGTACGCGCCAGCTTGAACCGCATGGCGCCCACCATCGGTGCCGCTCGCAGGCGGTCCACGCCATGGATCGTTCCAGGTGATCTGCAGGCGCTTGCCACGCAGCACTGGCGGCGCATCGGCGTCATCCACGTGCAGCACGAAACGTGTGTAGCCAGCCCCTCTCTGTGGAAGATCGGCCACCCGCCCCCGCACCTGCACATCCTGCGGCGGCGCTCCGGGTGGAAGCTGGCCGTGCAGGGCCCACTGCCCGTGCACTGTTGCCCATGCCAGGCCGAGCAGGACTGCAGCCCACGCGCGGCCGCGCCAGCGCAGCAGCCAGCCCGCGACGCCGGCAACGGCCATCGGCGCGCTCAGCCACAACGGCAGCAGTGCCGGCATCTGCACGCAGGCCAGCGCGCCCAGCACCAGGCCGGCGGCGCAGCCGGGGCCAAACAGTGCTGGAGCGGAACGTTCGGGAACCATTCCAGCAGCCTGCCGAGGGACGTGGCAGGTTGCCTATCGGGGATTTCCCCGCGTGGCTGTCAGCGCCGGACGGTGCCGCGATGGAAGTTGACACGGAAACTGGCGCCACCACCGGCCGCCTCGCCGACGCTGACCGATCCGCCATGGTGCTGCACGATTTCCTTCACCAGATGCAGGCCCAGGCCACTGCCGCTACCCGCTGCGCGCAGACGATGGAACGGCTCGAAGATCGCTTCACGGTCGCCCACCGGAATACCGGCGCCCTGGTCGCTGACCTCCAGCAGGCCACGTGCATCCAGGCGCACGCAGATGGTGCCGCGTCCGCCACCGTGGACGATGGCGTTGTGCACCAGGTTGGCGATCACCCGCCCCAGCGCCAGGCTGTCGCCATGGATCCACACTGGCATCTCGGGTGCATCCACTTCGAAGCCGTAACCGGCACCCACCACCAGCGGCGCCAGATCGGCGGCCGCTTCGCGCACCAGCAACGCCAGATCCAGCCGCTGCAGTGCGCCGACATTACGATCAAGTCGCTGCAGGTCAAGCAGGTGCTCGGCAACGTTACCGAGCCGCGCCACGTCGGTCAGCAGCTGCGACTTCAGCTCGCCCTGCGGCAACTGCGACAGGCGCGCCTGCACCACTGCAATCGGCACCCGCAGTTCGTGCGCGGCATCGGCGAGGAACTTGTCACGCGCGGCATACCCCTGCTGCACCTTGTCGATCGCGTCGTTGAAGGCTTCCACCAGCGGTGCGACCTCGGTCGACACCAGCTGCGCATCCAGACGCGCCCCCGGCTGGCCGATATCCAGCTCCTTGGCCTGTTGTGCGGAGCGGCGCACGCCGCGCATCGCGCGGTGGATCACGGTCGGCATGACCAGCAGCGTGATCACGATCAGCGGCAGGAAAAACCACAGCCCGATCAGGCGCAGCACCATCAGCGCACCGTCCAGCAACCCGCCCTTCGGCGCCCCACCCACCATCACCGTGATGCGCCGCCCGTCCTCCTTGCGGATCATGACCCGCGCCACGTCCAGGTACGGCGGCACCAGCGAGCCGAGTTCGGTGGCACCCAGCGTCGGCAGGCGCGCGAGCAGCGGGGCGTGGATCGCCGGAATCGTGCCGCGTTCCAGCCAGACACCCTTGTCGTCGACCGCCGCGAACCAGAGGTTGCCCCCGGCCTCGGCGTCGAGCTTGTTCCAGCGCGCCTGGTCCAGCACCAACCGCCCGCCTTCACTGTGCACGGCCTTGGCCACGGCTTCGGCCATGAACATGTCCATGCCCCAGGTGTCCTTGTCGCCCCAGGTCAGGATCAGCGCAACAACTGCGAACAGCACGGTGAAGGCCTGCGCCAGGAACAACCGCCAGGCCAACCCCAGCGTGATGGAACGGATCGGACGTGTCGGACGCGCCATCTCAGGCCTCCGCCAGCAGGTAGCCGACGCCCCGGATCACATGGATTTCAACGCCCGCCCCGGCCTGCTGCAGCGCCTTGCGCAGCTTGGAAATGTGCGCATCGAGCGCATTGGACTGGATCTCATCGTCGAAGCCGTACACCGCGGCCTCCAGTGCCGTGCGGGTGACCGTGCGCCCCTGGCGCATCGCCAGTGCCTGCAGCACCAGCACCTGGCGCCGCGGCAGCGCCAGCGGTTGGCCCTCCACCTGTGCCTGCAGCGATTCGAAGTCGAATTCCAGCCGGCCCAGATGCAGGCTCGGTGTCACCATGGCCGAGGGCCGCCGCGAGACAGCACGGATCCGCGCCATCAGCTCCTCGATCGCCACCGGCTTCACCAGGTAGTCGTCGGCACCGACATCCAGGCCCTCGACCTTGTCTGACAACCTGCCCTTGGCCGTCAGCATGATCACCGCCAGGTTCGGGCGCAGCGCGCGTGCGGTGGCGACGAAAGCCACGCCATCGCCATCGGGCAGCTGACGGTCCAGCAGCATCAGCTGATGCACCGGCTCGCGCAGCGCAACCGCGGCTTCGGCCAGGCTGCCGACCACGTCGGCGACCACGCCCTGCCGCTCCAGGCCCGACTGCAGGGCTCGGGACAGATCGGGATCGTCTTCGACCAGGAGAATGCGCATCAGGGGCTCGGCTACCGGAAACGGTGCCGATCATAGTGCCTGGCGCCAGGTTTGGGCGTCTTCGTGTGCCAGTTGCGAAGGCGCAATGTTCTGACAATGTTGTGCCCGCACCATGCACAGCCATCCCCCGCAAAGTGGTTGATCGATGCCGTCGCTGTCCCCGACCCTGCTGCGCCCGTTGCTGTTCTCCGCTGCCATCGGCCTGCCGTTGATCACCCACGCCGCCGACCGGAACCCGGGCGTGCAGGCCGGTATCAGTGCCGGCGCGACCCCGGGGGCGTACGCCCACTACGACGTCAAGCCGCTGGTCGTACCGTCCATTGCCTGGCAGGGCGAGCGCTTCTTCGCCAGCCCGGGCTCGCTGGGCATGTACCTGTACAAGCGCGAGGGCCTGCGCCTGTCGGCGGCAGTCACGCCCTACACGCTGCGCTTCAAGACCGACGACGTGAACGATCCTCAGCTGCGTCGCCTGCACAGCCGGCAGATGTCGGCCATGGCCGGCATCAACGGTGAGTACAGCGCCGACTGGGGCATCGTCGAGGCCAGCGTGATGCGCGAGGTCACCGGGCACGGAGGTGGCATGGAGTCGCGCCTGCACTACAGCTATCCGATCCAGGCCGGTCGCTTCACCTGGGTGCCCAAGGTCGGCGTGGTGCACTCCAGTGCGCGCCTGCTCGACTACTACTACGGCATCACCGACGAAGAAGCGCTGCGCTCGGGACTTGCCGCCTACAACCCGGGCAGCGCGACATCACCGAGCCTGCAGATCGCAGTCAGCACGCCCTTGGGCACGAAGTGGCGCGCGACCGGCGTCGTCGCCAACCAGTGGTTCGGCGATGCAGTAAAGGACAGCCCGATGGCCCGTCGCGGTACGCAGACGTCGGCCTTCGTTTCCCTGATGCGCTCGTTCTGATCGAGCGCCCGCAACGGACAAGGACCCCCCCATGGCCTCCGTCTCCCCTGCTGCTGAAGCGCACGCGATCCTGCGTGCCCCCGACCTGGACAGCGCCGAGCGCGTCTACCTGGGGCTGCTGCCCGACCTGGAACACGTGAACGCGCTGACGCGCCGCGCACTGGGCCTTTCGCGTGCTGCCGATGCGGCACGCGGCTACGCGTTGTCGATGACGCTGGTGGGATTGCGCCTGCAGGAACTGGAGATGGGCGAAGCGACCGCAAAGGAACATCGCCAGGCCACGCTGCGCAGCCTGCGCCAGGCCTTCAGCGCCTGAGCGCAGGCCAGCGACGCCGCCGGTGCCGCAGGCAGCGGGAAGACTCAGCGGAACGTGGTCCACGCCAGCACTGCCGCCAGCAGGGCCACCCAGATCACCGCCTTGAAGGTACCCTCCAGCATGTTGCCGCCGAACAGCAGTTCGATGATGGGATTGGGCCGGGAAACCGGAACGTGATCACTCATGCGGCAGCTCCTTGCAGTGACGGCGCGATTGCGCGGTAGACCGGAGTCTACGCCTGCACGGCCCGGATTCATCGCCCCCCGGCCGTCTTTGGCGGTTCAATTCCGGCCTTCGTCGCAGGCCGGCTGCAGCACCCCACATGTCATGCCAGCCTGCGTGCACTTTCCCGCTGGAGCACCGTGCCATGCCGATGCTTGCCCTGATGCTGCTGCTCTCCAGCCTGTTCGGCGCTGGCAACGGGCCCACTGAAGAGGCCCTTCGCAGCCAGATCCTGCGTGCCGAAACCCAGCAGCCTGACGTCGTACGACAGGATTGCGGTTCGCCCTCCCTGCTGCTTTACCGGCTGCGCCAGGACCGGGTCCTGAGGCTGGCCAACCAGCCCCTGCAACACGAACCCGGCGTTGCCCAGCCCACGCGTGGTGCAACGGTTCGCGTCGCCCAGCTCTGGGAGCGCGTGGACGGTCACTGGAAGCTGCAGCGGATGATCAGCATCGAAGACCTGGTCGTGCAACGCTGACCATATGGAACCGTGATCGATGCCTGAAACGAGAAAAGCCGGCACAAGGCCGGCTTCCGTCGTGATCCACCGCTGCACCGGCAATGCCGGGAGCCAGGTGGTGGGCGGTACAGGGTTCGAACCTGTGACCCCTACCATGTCAAGGTAGTGCTCTACCGCTGAGCTAACCGCCCATCTTGTTCTTGCCGCCCGAAAGCTGGCCTTGCTACGTAAAAACCCGGCGCCAGGGCCGGGCTTTGCAGTTCACGACAGCCCCCTTCCAGGGACTTCGTGGTGGGCGGTACAGGGTTCGAACCTGTGACCCCTACCATGTCAAGGTAGTGCTCTACCGCTGAGCTAACCGCCCGTTTTTGCTTCTGAACGTCCGCGATTGCGTCGGTGCAGGCCGCGTATATTACGGATGCCGGCCGTGAAGCGCAACACTTTTGTGAAGAAGATGCTGCACTGCCGCGTTCAGCCCAGACTCGCTTCCTTCAGCTGCCGGATCTGGTCACGCACGCGGGCGGCATCCTCGAATTCCAGGTCCTTGGCGTGCTGGTACATCTGCTGCTCCAGCGCCTTGAGACGGGACGCCAGCTGGGCCGGACTGAGCGATCGATAGTCACTCCCCTCCTCGGCAACGCCGGGCCTGCCTTTGCCCTTGCCCTTCTTTGCTTCCTTCTCGGCCGCATCGGAGCGCGCACCTTCCAGCACGTCGGTGATCGGACGCGCCACCGAGCGCGGCACGATGCCGTGCTGCTCGTTGTACTCGACCTGCTTGGCGCGACGACGGTCGGTCTCGTCGATCGCCGCCTGCATCGAACGGGTGATCTTGTCCGCATACAGGATCGCCTTGCCACGCACGTTGCGGGCGGCACGGCCGATGGTCTGGATCAGCGAGCCGGTCGAGCGCAGGAAGCCCTCCTTGTCGGCATCCAGGATCGCCACCAGAGACACCTCGGGCATGTCCAGGCCCTCGCGCAGCAGGTTGATGCCCACCAGCACATCGAACTTGCCCAGGCGCAGGTCGCGGATGATCTCCACGCGCTCGACCGTGTCCACGTCCGAGTGCAGGTAGCGCACGCGGATGCCGTGCTCGGTCAGGTATTCGGTGAGATTCTCGGCCATGCGCTTGGTCAGCGTCGTGACCAGCACACGGTCACCGGCCTTGATGCGCGCGTTGGCCTCGCTCATCAGGTCGTCAACCTGGGTGCCCACCGGGCGGATCTCCACCACCGGGTCGATCAGCCCGGTGGGGCGTACGACCAGTTCGGTGATCTCGTCACCGGCCTCGCGGTACTCATAGGGGCCTGGCGTGGCCGACACATAGATGCTGCGCGGGCAGCGCTCTTCCCACTCCTCGAAGCGCAGCGGCCGGTTGTCCAGCGCCGAGGGCAGCCGGAACCCGAACTCGACCAGCGTCTCCTTGCGCGAACGGTCGCCCTTGAACATGGCACCGATCTGCGGAATGGTCACGTGCGATTCGTCGATCACCAGCAGCGCGTCGGCTGGCAGGTAGTCGAACAATGTCGGCGGCGGTTCGCCGGCGTTCTTGCCGGTCAGGTGCCGGGAGTAGTTCTCGATGCCGTTGCAGTAGCCGACCTCGGCCATCATTTCCAGATCGAACTGGGTGCGCTGCGCCAGGCGCTGCGCCTCCACCAGCTTGTTCTGCGCGTACAGCTGCTCCAGGCGCTCCTTCAGCTCGACCTTGATCGTCTCGATCGCCGCCAGCACACGCTCGCGCGTGGTCGCATAGTGGGTCTTCGGGTACACAGTGAAGCGCTGCATGTTGCGCAGGGTTTCACCCGTGAGTGGGTCGAACAGGGTGATCTTCTCGACCTCGCCATCGAACAGTTCAAGGCGCAGCGCCTCGCTGTCCGACTCGGCCGGGAACACGTCGATCACTTCGCCGCGCACGCGGAACGTACCGCGCTGCAGCTCGTATTCGTTGCGCGTGTACTGCAGCTGGGTGAGGTGGTTGATCAGGTCGCGCTGGTCGATGCGCTCGCCCTTGGACAGGATCAGGCGCAGCGACAGGTAGTCTTCCGGCGCCCCCAGGCCATAGATTGCCGACACCGTCGCCACCACGATCGCGTCCGGGCGCGACAGCAGGGTCTTGGTCGCCGCCAGCCGCATCTGCTCGATGTGCTCGTTGATCGAACTGTCCTTCTCGATGAAGGTGTCCGACGACGGCACGTAGGCTTCCGGCTGGTAGTAATCGTAGTAGCTGACGAAATACTCCACCGCGTTGTGCGGGAAGAACGCCTTGAACTCGCCATACAGCTGCGCCGCCAGCGTCTTGTTCGGCGCCATGATCAGCGTCGGCTTCTGCACGTTCTGGATGACGTTGGCGATGGTGTAGGTCTTGCCCGAGCCGGTCACGCCCAGCAGCGTCTGCTTGGCGATGCCCGCTTCGAAGTTGCTGGTCAGCTTCGCGATGGCATCAGGCTGGTCGCCCGCCGGCGAATACGGCGAGACGAGTTCAAAACGGTCGCTCATGGTGGTGCCAGTTCCCGGGAGTAGTGAGTATACGGGGCATGGAGTGACGGCCCGCTGAGGGGTTTTCGGGCAGGTGAGCGCGGCGTTGGCTGATGGTGGCGCCTAGCTGGACAAGGGAGGCTGGACCCATGCGCCACCTCCCCTTCCCCAGCCCTACCGCACCGCGAGGCATGCATCTGGTCGAACTGTTGGCGGTCGTGGCAGTGATGGCCGTGCTACTGGCGGCCGGCTGGCCCTCCCTGCAGTCCCTGCTGTTGCGGCAGCGCGCCGATGCCCTGCAGTTGAGCCTGCATGCGGGTCTTTCCAGTGCTCGCAGCGAAGCCCTGAGGCGGCGCGAGCTGATCGGCGTGTGCGCCAGCGACGATGGACTGCACTGCATCAGCGACTGGAGCATCGGCTGGATCGTCTACCGGAGCGGCACCCGCCGAGGATCGCCGTCATCATCCGACATGGTATTGACACACCAGCGCGGGCGTTCCGACGTCCTGATCCTGGCCCAGGCGAGCAGTGGCCGCCCGCAACTGTTTTTCCAGGCCGATGGGCGGAGCCCTGGTGCCAATCTGACCCTGCGCATCTGCGCCGGCAGCCGCCTGCATGGCAAGCTGATTGTCAACAATGGCGGGCGCACACGCAGTGAACGCACGGACCGCAACATGCCCTGCTGAACATCCACGCAAGAAAAACAAAAGCCGCGATTTCTCGCGGCTTTTGCAGTATCTGGCGCCCGAAGTTGGACTCGAACCAACGACCCCCTGATTAACAGTCAAGTGCTCTAACCGGCTGAGCTATTCGGGCGGGGAGGCGCATTGTACTGACCGTTTACCGGAAGATCAACACCTGACTTACCAACAGTCCGAAAGGGCCGCTTCGGCTGTCTTGCGGTTGGCCTGGTCCAGGCTCAGCTTGCCGCAGCTGTCCTTGGTCTGCGTGCCCTGCGGCGTGGCGGTGATCGTGAAGGTTGTGCCGTCCCCCTTGTACGCCAGGTTGTAGCGGGCCGTACCACCTTCGCGTGGCGAGACCTTGCTGGGCAGCGCAAATCCGGCATAGGAATTGTTGCTTGAGTGGTAGCGCTCGGCACGCTGCGCATACTCGGCCATGTCCGCCTTTACAACTGCTCGATGCGATCGCCTCACGTAGCTCTGATAGGAGGGAATCGCGATTGCCGCCAGGATGCCGATGACGATCACCACGATCATCAGCTCGATCAGCGTGAAGCCGGCCGCACGACGAGGCGAGGAGACAGCAAACATGTGATGGGTTCCTTGCATCGGAATCATTGCAGCTGGCGCCAGGACTGGCGACCGCAGGGATAGGGCAGATACAGCGATTGGCTGCCGGCGGCGCCCACCACCATCCAGCACGAGCTGCCCCCGGGCGGGCCCTCCTTGCCGGTGCCAAGACGCGGCAACACTGACAGCGATACGTCCCTGATCGGGGCAGTGCCCTCGCTCTTCAGCAGAATACCTGCCGTGCCCGCTGCTGGCTTTTCACCCTTGGGCGATCCGGCCCGGACATTCTCCAGCGCGGCCGCGCCGGTCAGCGACGAGAGACCAAACAGCCAGTTCGAACCACTCGTCGAGCAACCCACGGATTCCAGATTGGGGACATACGTAGGCAGGAACATGATGCCGCTGACGAGCAATGGGTTGCCGACGAACCGCTCTCCATTGGTTGTGGGAAGACTGACCATCCAGCCACGCGCATTGGCAGGCGCAGTACCTGCAACGATCTTGCGCGCCTCCGCGCCGGTTGCTGGTGTGGCGGCCGTGTAGGGGACGAGATTGGAAGCCGTCAACGTCGTCGCAACGCTCTTTCCAGCAAGGTCGTTGACCGCATACAGCGCCTGCTGTGTCTTGTCGTCCTTGTCCGAGTAGAACGAGAAGCTGCCCGTACCGAAGTACAGCATCACGCCACCAGACGGCCCGGTCGCTGCCGTCATGCCGCCGGTGATGGGCTGGCGATAATTGCGCCCGCCCGTATCCTGGCTGACCTGGGTGGTAAACACGGGAGTCGACAACGCGGTGTCCTTGCCGTCGGTCAGATCGAACTTCCAGACCGCACCTCGCTGGTCGGCTGCATAGACGGTGTCCGCCAGCCCATCCCGGCCACGCACGTTCTGGTTATCGCCTCGCCAACGATCCACCACCACAACGTTGCCCAGGCCATTGTCACCACTGATACCGTTTGCAGCAGTTCCTTCAGCCGCCTCGATCATCCGTGCACTGCCAGTGGCCATGTCGACCACGAACAGCACCGCCTTGCGACTGAAACTGTTGTAGCCGTTGCCGAAGATCGCCTTCCAGGCAATGCCGTTGCCTTCCTTTACAGGAACGATTACTGGCTTGCCCAGCACAAACCCGATGTTGTTGCGCACGTTCTCGGGCAACGACGCATTGATGTCATTGATTTCCCACAACACTTCGCCGGTGCCGAAGGAACCCGGAGCACTCACATCCAATCCGAACACTGAGCGACCGCCCGCACCGGCGGTGCCGACCAGCGCTGTCTGCCACGTGCTTCCATTCAAAATGTCGGAGACCGTGATCGGTCCATCGACGTAATAGCGATGACGGAAGGTCTGGTCCTTGCTGTCCGGCTTGAAGGGGAACAACAGATTTGCCATGTGGCCCAGCGCAGTTGCGGGAATATAGGCGAAGCTCTCGGTGCCACCGCTGCTGTCCATCTCACCCGAGGCACCCATACCACCGTCGAAGGCATGCAACATGCCGTCGTTCGCGCCCACGTACACCATGTAGCGATGGCCCTTCGCCTTGGTATCGAGATACTTGGCGTAGCTGACCGCATAGCTTCCACCAAGCTGGCGATAGCCATAGTCGTCAATCGGCGAACTCACCACGGGTGCGGATGTGACGATGTCACCCAGCGGTGTCGCGCGGTCACGGTACTTGCCACCGTTGCGCTTTTCCATCGATGCATCCGCCTTCAGATAGCGGATGGCCGTGCTCAGGTCAGCATCAATGTCCTTCAACTTATCCTGGCTGCACACCAGCATCGTGGCGTACTTGCCATCCGGCTTGCTGCACAAGTCGGTCAGGCTGATCGTACCCGCCCCAAAGTCGACGACGGTGCCCGCCTTGTTGGCGACAATGCGACGACCACTCGAGGACAGCTTGGCGGACGCCTCCCAGGCCTCACTGAACACAGCGACCTGTTCACCAGTGATCCTGACGGTCGAAGCCTTGAGCTTGCTCGACCAGTCGGTCGCACCATTGCGGATGTCGTAGCTGGGCGTTACCGACAGCGAGCCTGCACCAATGCGGGCGCCGGTCATGCCCAGTGTTCCAGACGGTGACTTGCCGGCAGTGATTGATTCCAGCACCCGGCGCATTGCAACCGTCACGTCATTGGGCGTCTGCGCATTGATGAACTCACCGCGGCTGTTCAGCGCGGCGTGCCAGATTTCGTCGACAACCGTGCCATCGTCAACCTTTGCAGGATCTGGATTGCTGTTCCAATCAGGAGGATTCTTGAAAGGGTCCGCAGTCGCAGCGGGATTGACACCATAGATGCGCCCTTGCGCACCCAGGGTCACGCCGTAGAAGTTCATATGCAGGTCAGTCTGGCAATCCAGCCGCTTCCAGTCTGCACTGCTCTTGTCCAGTGACGCGCAGCGCTCATCCACTGGCACCTGGCCCTTTGCGAATCCGGTACCCGAACGCAGCGGGGTCTTGCTACCGGAATAATAGGCGGCCGTGATGTCCGCCATGGTATTGCTGTAACCATCCGCGAATGGAACGCTGGGAAGATCGGTGGTATTGACCCCATCGGCATTACCAAACGATCCATTCGGCACATTACCGGAGTTGGTGTAGCCGTCAGTGAACAACATGCCACCATTGCGCTGGCACGCCCGCATCACCGGCGCGCCATCATCAGTACGTCGGAACTGTTCTGCCAGGTACTCCACCGCGCGACGGTTGGGCGTGCCGCTGATCGGCTTCAGGCCGTATATCTGCTCGTACAGATCGCTTCGATTGGTCACCAGATCATGCATCTTCACGTCTTTCAGGACATTGATCGTGAAGTAGCCCACGCGCATGTTGTCGACGCCATACAGAGCCTCCGTCGATGCACCGATGATGGCGAGCGTGCGATTGCGGTGATACTGGAACCAGTTGGCGAAATTCTGGATCGCCAGACCGTACGCCCCGTCGATATTGTAGTTTTCGCTCTTGATCTGGTAACGACGAAGATTGCACTTTGGACCACAAGCACCTGCGATCACCGGGCGATTGGCATCGTCGCTCTTGTAGCCATAGGGAGCGGGCGCATTCTCTGGAAGATAGAACGTCGCCGGGAAGTACTTCACACCGTACTGAACCGCGGAGCTGATATCCCGCGCAGCCGTGCGCCAGCTGCCGCTCCGGTAATACTCGTTACCGGTGTCGGCGAGATTCGGAATCCGCATTCCGTCAACGAACTGGAAACCCTCTGAACTCGACGCACGGGTCGCCAGCATGTTGTACAACTGAAGGTTGCCCGCAAATCCGGTGCGAGGGTCAACGCGCACCTTGTCAAGGACTGCGTCGGCCCAGCGTGTCCCGTCAGCCTTTATCCATGGCTTATAGGTGACAGCAGGGTTGTAATAGCTCGCATTGTAGACGTGCGAACGTGCGAACCCGAAGATGTCCAACGGCGGAATCGCACGGCCGTACGAATAGCGTTCGTTGTAATCGGAATGTGGATACAGATAAAGATAGCAATCGACCGAGCTGCTCGTGCAATCACGGCCAACACTGTAGAAGCTGCCATCATTGTTGAAGAAGCTGCCCGTTGACGAGTTGAAGATCAGACGCCCATCGCCCCCTGGAAACATGCGCTCAAAGGTCATCGAGTTGGAGTCGTCTACCGCCATGATGAACGCTGGCGGCGTCTGCACCTGAACGTTCATCGGCTCCTGGGCCAACACCCCCTGCGCCTGTGCCGCCATCAGCGTATGCACCAGATAGCCGCCGGCGGCCAAGACGGCAAGGCCAACGCCTGCCAGGATTCTGCGATTGCGCGTGTTCATGGGCTCCCCAGCCTCACAGCTTGAATACGGTATCGACCGCCGAACGCGACGTCGCGTCGGAAGTCGTATCACTGGCATACGTCGTGATCTGGTAAACCGGCGTTGCTGTCTCCAGCGGCTTTCCCATGTCCAGCGCCCCCTCTCCCTGGATGCAGCCCTGGATCTGCCGGACCTTCACCGCCGGCTTGCTGCCCAGCTTGGTCTTGGCCACCCAGTCGGACGGATCGAAACCATCGTCGCAGCGTTGATCGATGTCGGCGGAACTGACCATCGGGTTGTCACCCGCTGACTGTCGGTTGGCGATTTTCTCGACTGCATTTTCCGCCCCGCGCGCAGCCCCCTCGGCGTTCTGGAACGCCAAGCTACCAGCGCGGTAGCCCGATGCCATGCGCTCCTGCATGCCTGCCACCTGCATGCCTATCACTCCCAGCAGGGCCAGCAGAATCAACAGGATCAGCGAAATGTACAGCACCGCACCACGCTGGCGGGCAGGACCAGAAAAAGGGCGACGCGAAAAGCGAGTGATTGGTCGCATGGTCGTCAGTTCCCGAACAGGCGGTTGCGGAGCGCAACGGAGACTTCATAGGCCCCGCGATGACGCTGGTCATAGGGATCACCCGGCGCGATGGTCACCCCGAGCACTCCAAGATAGTTGTCGGCCGCACCCGGTGCTTCGGCCGAAGCACGCTGCGGACTCCTGGCCAGCAGACCGACCTGCACCATCCCGACACGTCGCCACGCGGCGGTTGCCGTTGCATCGGTAGCGGTACTGACGCTGCTGGCTACGCGCTGATCGACGATCCGCCCAGTCGGCGGCGTGGCCAGGGCGATATCGGTCGTCGCATCCAGGCCATACAGGACCTGCATGTTCTCGATGCCCTCCACCAGCTCCTCGCCCGTGCCATAACCACCTGCGCCATTGGCACGTGCCCTGAACAGCGATGGCTCATTGTTGCCGTTGGTCGCGATGTAGTACACCAGGCCATCGGCGCGGTACAGCATGGTCATTGCGTTGTTGACCGAGTAACCCGTCAGGTCGACCTTGTCCACCTTTACCGTAGAACCTGTGATGGCGCCCGAGAACACGTCGGCGCGGGTGCAATCTGCAAGCGCGAATACGGCGGGAGTACCTGCGGCGTTGGCCTTGAGACGCGCCATGCCGTCGCTGGACACTGTCAACGTGGTGGCGGTGCCGTCCACGCTTGCCGAGGCAAGCACGGCTCCCTCCGGGCTCAGCAGCCGCAACACGAGAATGTCGCTGCCGGGCAGCGGCTTCGGCTTCAGATCGGTGATGCTCTTGGGCACCGAGCCTGCGGCACTCCATGCCCGGCCCAGGGTCAGGGTGTTGGTCGGCGCGGTGCCGGCAGCTTCATAGCCTTGTACCGGTACAGAGAAGTCCAGAGGATCACCGCTGCCGGAAGCGATTCCCAGGTTGTAGCGGACATCGCCCGTGTTCTTGATCACATGTGCCTGGTCGTTCACGCAGCCGAAGTGCCCGGCCATACGCAGGTCACGCTGCAGGAAATCCAACGCGAAACGGGCATTCTCCTGGGTCCGGGCAGCGCCCTCGGACAGGCGCGAAGCCGCGCGGGACGCAATGAATATCTGGGTGATGCCCAGCATCAACACCAGGCCGATGACCATGGCGATCATCAGTTCGATCAGCGACAAGCCGCGGATTCGCGAAGACGGACTCATGGGCACGTTCACAGGAAAGTGGTCAAGCCAAAGGTGGTCAGGCTGTCGGGATTCTCGGGGTCCCAGCGTTGGTCCCCCCACGTGATCGCGACGCTTACCTGACCGGTACTCTGGGTGAACTTCACCTCCGCGCTGGCCTTTTCGCCAAGCGTTTTGACGACCTCGCACTGCCATCGCGCGACATTGGTCTTCGGCGTCACCGCAGCACCGGTTGGCCAGGCGCACGCGCCCTTCGCGGTCACCGAGCCGGCCGAGAACGAAGCGGCGGAGTAAGCACCTCCGGCCAGGGTATCGGTGCGCTGGGCACGCATCAGTTCGATCAGGTCATTGGCCAGATTGGTGGCCTGGGTGCGGTAATTCGCACTCTGCACAAAGCGGACGTTGGTGGTCTGCAGCAAGGCGAAGCCCAGCAGGCCGAACGCCAGGATCAGCATGGCCACCATCACCTCGATCAGGCTGAAACCACCCTGCGAAGAACGCGGGCCGGCAAGCTTGCGTCGGCTCATGAGCAGGTTCCCTTGGTCGCCCGGACCTGGCCGGACTGGTTGATCGTCAATGTACTCTTGGGCTCACCGGTCTTGCAGGTGTCCGGCGACAGCACCAGCGTCTGGTCCGCAGCCGCCCTGCGACGGCCGCGACCGTCGAACGCGATGGTCGCACCCGCGGGCCCCACCACACTCAACTGCGGGTTGCCCTGCGAAAACCGCAACACGGTATCGGTGCCCCCCAACTGGCCATCTCCATCGAGATCCGACCAGGCCAGGACACCCTTGGACCATTCGCCATCGCAACCGGTGCCATCGGTACTGCCACAGACACCACCACCACGGCTGTTGCGGATGCCTTCGCCTCTCGCCAGGCCTGTCAGGGCAATCAGTTCATTGTTGGCGGTCGCCAGGCGGTTCGAGCGGATCATTCCGCGGAAACTGGGATAGGCGATCGACGCCAAGATCACGAAGACGGTCAACGTGACCATCAACTCGATCAATGTAAAGCCGTTTTGCCGGCGCAAAGACATTGGACGCTCCCCAGCGTGTTGATGGCCACGATGGGCCATCGCCCTGCCACCGGCAAGCGGCGGCAGGATGAACGGTCATTCCGGGGTGACGGGCGTCAACACCTTGACGGCCCGCCCTCCCCCTGCCTGTCCCGGCGCGATCCCCATCGCGCCGGCGCAGGCTCAGGCCAGCACCTGGTAGCAGGGCTGGTATTCGCCGGAGATCTTCATCCGGCGCTGTTCGACGAAGGCGCGCAGCAGCGCGTCCAGGGCCTGCATCATGTCCGGGTCACCGTGGATCTGGAACGGCCCGAACTGCTCGATGCGGCGCATGCCGTCTTCCTTCACGTTGCCGGCAACGATGCCCGAGAACGCCCGGCGCAGGTCGGCCGCCAGCGCGTGCGGGGCACGTCCGTGGTGCAGGTCCAGCGCGGCCATTGCCTCGTGGGTCGGCACGAACGGCTGCTGGTACTCCCACGGAATCTCGATCGACCAGTTGAAGAAGAACGAGTCCTTCTGTGCCAGGCGGTGCTCACGCACGCGCTTGATGCCGTTGGCCATCTTCTTTGCCACCGCCACCGGGTCGCCGATGACGATCTCGTAGCGCTCGGCGGCTGCATCGCCCAGGGTCAGGCGGATGAAGCGATCGATCTGCTCGAAGTACGGCGCTGCCACCGTCGGGCCGGTCAGGATCAGCGGGAACGGCAGGTCCTTGTTTTCCTCGCGCAGCAGGATGCCGAGCAGGTACAGGATTTCCTCGGCGGTGCCGACGCCACCGGCGAACACGATGATGCCGTGGCCGATGCGGACGAAGGCCTCAAGGCGCTTCTCGATGTCCGGCATGATCACCAGGTGGTTGACGATCGGGTTCGGCGACTCGGCCGCGATGATGCCCGGCTCGGTCAGGCCGATGTAGCGCGTCACGGTGCGGCGCTGCTTGGCGTGGGCAATGGTGGCGCCCTTCATCGGGCCCTTCATCGCGCCTGGACCGCAGCCGGTGCAGATGTCCAGGCCGCGCAGGCCCAGCTCATAACCCACCTGCTTGGTGTACAGGTACTCGTCGCGCGAGATCGAATGGCCACCCCAGCACACGACCAGGTTCGGGTCGCCCGGGTTGAGGATGCGCGCATTGCGCAGCAGGCCGAACACCGCGTTGGTGATGCCCTCGGACGACTCCAGCTCGGCCGCGTAGGCCGGGCCCATCTCGATGGCCATGTAGGCCAGGTCACGCACCACGGCGAACAGCAGTTCGGCGACGCCGCGGATGATCTCGCCATCGACGAAGGCCATCGCCGGTGCATTGACCAGGTCGATGCGCACGCCGCGATCCTGCTGCGCCACCTGGATGTCGAAATCGGGATACAGATCGCGCGCCGCGCGCGGATCGTCAGAGGCGCTTCCGCTGGTCAGCACGGCCAGCGCGCAGCGCCGCAGCAGCTCGTGCATACCGCCGGCAGAGGCATCGCGCAGGCGGGCCACTTCGGCCCGCGACAGCACATCCAGCCCACCGCGCGGGTAGATCCGCGCGTCCTGCACCGGCAGTGCACGGGCTGATTTTTCGTTCGTGGTCATGTCCAATTTTTCGCTTCCTTCAAGGTTTCCGACTGTACTGCCGCCCCCTTAAAAAGCAAAACGGCCGGGAAGCCCGACCGTTGGATGTGTGCTTCCCGCGTTCGCCTTTCCGGGACCGCATCGGCGGCGTTGGCACCGCGCACATTTCCGGATGCTACGCCGATGCCAGGTGACCTGCAAGGACTTTCGCATGAACGGAAAACGGCCGGGTTTCCCCGGCCGTTTTCACTTACTGCTTCAGGCTCTGATGGATCAGAACTTGTACTTCACGGTCAGCTGCATCGACCAGCGCGACACGGCGGTGTTGCCCTTGTCGTTGTTGTTTTCCTGGATCGACGAGTTGTCGGTACGGCCGGTGAAGTTGTACAGGTACTTGCCGGTAGCCGGGTCGATACCCGAGTAGTTGGCAACGCGACGGGTGGCGTAGAAGCCGTAATCGTCGATCAGACCCCACTTCTTGTTGAGCAGATTGCCGACATTCATGATGTCCAGCGCGATCTCGCCCTTGTGGGTCTTCGCAAAGCCCGGGAACTCCTGGCTGATGCGGACATCGAAGCTGTTGACCCACTTGGCGCGGTGCGCGTTGGCCGGGACCACGCTGCCACGGTAGGCATCAAGCTCCGGATTCTGCGCCAGCCATTCGAAGAACTTCTTCTCCATGTCGGCGCCGCCGGTGAAGATCACGTCACCCGGGCCCTTCGGCACGTAGAACAGATCGTTGGTGCCTGCGCCGTCGCCGTTCACGTCGTTATAGAACACGTAGCTGTACGGACGACCCGAACGGCCTTCATAGAACAGGCCGACGCGGGTGGCATTGTCACCGAAGAAGTTGTGCTTCCACTCCAGGGTACCGGTGATGCGGTCCTTGATCGCATAGCGCGAGTTGTACGCAACGTTGTCGTTGGCGTTCAGGCTCAGCGTGTTGTTCCAGTTCGAGGTGTTCTGCGAGCTGGACAGCGGGCTCACTTCCTTCGCCTGGGTGTAGGTATAACCCAGCGACCAGCCCCAGTTCTCGGTCAGCGGCTTGGCCAGCGAGAACGTAGCCTGGGAACCACGACCCTTGTCGGTGTTGCGCAGCAGGATCACGTCGCCGATATCGCTCGGACGGTTGACACGGTCACTCGGGCAGGTCTGATCGGTGGCCGAGCAGGCACGACCGTTCTTCTGGCCAGCCTGCATGCCGTTCGAGCCAGCATTGGCACCGTTCATGCCGTAGTCGTTCCAGTACAGCGCACGACCGTCCTGACCAACCGAGCGGTTGGCGTTCGGGGTCATGACGTCCAGACGATCGAAGTACAGACCATCCTTGACCTTGGTGACCAGCAGCTCGGCCGACGCCACGATGCCGTACCACGGCAGTTCGTGATCGAAGGCCAGGTTGGCCTTCCAGACCGACGGCAGGCGGGTACCGGGAGCGATCAGGTCGACGTTCTGACGTGCCGAAGCAAGCGACGGGTCCGGGATGAACGGATTGTCAGCATCGAAGCTGAAACCACCCGGATTGCGGGTCAGGTTGTACTCGGCGTAGTTCAGGCCGGTGTTCTGGTAGGCACCCGCCAGCCACACGTTCGGGGCAGCACCGCCGAACAGGCCCACGCCACCGCGCAGCTGGGTCGGACGGTCGCTATCGAAGGTGTAGTTGAAGCCGACGCGCGGCTGGAACAGCTTCTTGTCGACCAGCTTGGTGTTGTTGAAGCCGTACAGCTGCTCGATGCGCGGGTTGTACAGGCGCTGGGTGCTGAAGTCCGGCATGTCAACGCGGACACCGAACATCAGGCTCAGGTTGTAGTTGATCGCCCAGGTATCCTGGATGAACAGACCCGTGTTCTTCAGGTGGAACTTCGCCGGAATGTCATCCAGGCTGCCACCAGCACGCGGCACGCGCACCTGGTACGCGGACGGGGTGCCGGCTTCAAACGCAGCCAGGTTGGCGAACTCATACGCGCCGTACAGGTTGCGACCGTAGAAGTTCATCAGGTCGTTGTCGGTGTAGTCAAAGCCGAACTTGACGGTGTGGTCACCGACATACCAGGTACCGGCACCGAAGGCGCTCAGTTCCTTCGACTCCACCAGGTTGGTGTGGGTGTTCTGCTCGGTACCCAGGTACAGCGAATTGTTGTTGTCGAAGCGGACGCGGATCTGCGGCAGGTGCGAAGCGGCAACGCGGTTGGACGAGTAGTCCTTGTGCGAGACCTTGAACTCGGTCGAGAAGTTCTCGGACCAGTCACTGAACAGTTCACCCATCCAGGTCTCATACTCGGTCGGCTGGGTGTACCAGAAGTCACTCAGCGAAATTTCGCTGTTGCTGACCTTCGGGAAACGCACCACGTCCTGCTTCATCTTGTTGTAGCGCAGGGCCGCACGGTGGTTCTCGTTGATGTTCCAGTCCAGCTTGACCGCGTACTCTTCGATCTCGGTCTTGTTGTTCAGCGCACCGACGCCGCCGACCTGATAGCCAAGATCGGACATGCGCTTCTGGACGCGGGCGATATCAGCATCGCTGATGCCGCCAGCCTTGTTGTAGGGGCTTTCGCCAAGGCTGACGCCGCCACCGCTACGCTCGTACTTTTCGTAGTTGGTGAAGAAGAACAGCTTGTCCTTGACGATCGGGCCGCCGAAGGTCATGCCGTAGGTCTTCTCGTCCTTGAAGCCGTTAAAGTCCTGCTTGTCACCTTCCAGGCGCGAACGGACCATGTCCTTGTCGCGGTACGAACCGTACACGGTGCCGTGGAATTCATTGGTACCCGACTTGGTCACGGCGTTGATCACCGCACCGGTACCACCAGCGATGGTGGTGTCGTAGTTGGCCAAGTCGATGTTGATTTCCTGGATGGCGTCCATCGACACCGGCTGACGCTCGGTCGGCAGGTTGTTGGAGCCCAGGCCGAACGGATCGGAGGCGCTGATGCCGTCGATTCGGATGGCGTTGTAACGGGTGTTCTGGCCACCGGCCGAGATCGCGCCGTCAGCCTTGCTGACCTGCGAGATGCGCGGGTCCAGGCGGATGTAGTCCTGGATGTTGCGGTTGGCCGACGGCAGCGCGTCCATCGTTTCGCGCGTCACGTTGGTGCCGCTGCCCATCTTGGTGGCGCTGAACAGGTCCAGGCCGCCGGCGGTGGCGACAACGTTCACGGCGTCCAGGTTGGTGGCGGCCAGATCGCCGCCGAGGCTGGCGTTGACCGTGTTGACCTGGTTCAGGTTCAGGTAGACACCTTCTTCGGTCTTGGTGCCTTCACCGGACTTGGTGATGGTGATGGTGTACGGGCCACCCACGCGCAGGCCGCGCGCGTTGTAACGACCCGACGCGTCGGTGGTGGCACGCGAAACGGTGCCCGACTCGGTGTGGGTGATGGTGACTTCAGCGCCAGCGACAGGCTGGCCTGCAGAGGACATCACCTGGCCGCCGACACCGGCAGAGGTGCTCTGGGCGAAGGCGGGAGCGGCGGCGAGCGCAGCCACGAGACCAAGGGTGAGCTTGGACATCCGGAGTGGGTGGGTCATTTTTCGGTAGCCTCGATGCGAGTTGGCGATGGCGGAAAAAAAGCGCATCCAAACAGCCCTGCGGGTGGCTGGTCGGACATTTATCTGGGGTTCCCTACCGCTTGGCTGAAGGAAGCCACAACGGTTAACACTAGATTAACACGCTACGCCATCAATGTGACGGTTGTGCGACAAACGGCACCGGATCGCAACGCAATCGTGACGAGTTCTTCACTCCGCCTTTCCCCGGCGCTCACTCGGCCGGGGACGCCCCGCTGGCATCGAGAATCCGGCCGCGCCAGGTGGCGCCAGCACCGGACAACAGGGTCACGGCCGCAGCGGCGGCGGCCTCCGGGCCTTGGGCGGCCGGGTCCTGATCTACGGAATACGCCCGGGCCCGCAGCGCCGTGCGCAGTGGGCCGGGGTACAGGCCACTGACCCGTACCGGGCTGCGGCCGAGTTCGTCGTGCAGGCTGGCGATCAGGCCACGCAGGCCATGCTGGGCCACACCGTAACCGCCCCAGTAAGCCTGCCCGACCCGGTCGGGGGCATCGACCGCAAACACCAGCGCCGCATCTTCGCGCTGCCGCAGCAGTGGCAGGCAGGCCTGGGCCAGCCAGGCCGGCGCGGTCAAGGTAACGTGCACCGCACGGGCGAAACTGGCCGGGTCGGCCAGCTCGAACGGGGTCAGGCCCGGGAAGTGGGCGGCACAGACCAGCAGGCCGTCCAGCCGCCCCAGCTCGCGCTGCAGGGCCTGGGCCAGCTCGGCATAGTCATCCGGGCCAGCGCCTTCCAGATCCAGCGGATACAGCAGCGGCTCCGGGCCAACGGCCTGGACCTGGGCGTAGACACGGTCGAGGCGGCGCGGCTTGCGGCCCAGCAGGACCACGGTGGCACCGGCTGCTGCGGCCGCAACGGCCGCCGCACTACCCAAGCCACCGCCGGCGCCGGCAACCAGCACCACGCGATCCTGCAACGGGCGGCCATCGAGCGCCCCGTCGGTCGGTGACGTCGATGGCCAGGCACTCATCCCTGTGTCGCCTCTTCGACGATGCGCTTGAGCTCGCCGGCTTCGAACAGCTCCAGGACGATGTCGCAGCCGCCGATCAACTCACCGTTGATGAACAGCTGCGGGAACGTCGGCAGGTTGGAGAATCGCGGCAGGTTGGCGCGGATCTCGGGCTCTTCCAGCACGTTGACGGTGCGCAGGGTGACCGCGCCGGCCGCCATCAATGCCTGTACGGCGCGGCTGGAGAAGCCGCACATCGGGTATTGCGGGGTGCCCTTCATGAACAGCACGAGCGGGTAACGATCGACCTCGGCCTGGATTTGCTGCATTACCGCCACAACCTGACTCCTTGCTTCGCCGGACAAACCGACCGCGGTGGTCGGCTAGACTGCCCACGGTAGCCGCCATTGTAAGCCGATGGAACCGGCTGCCGCCGCCCCTCTGGCCACGAACCTGTCCATGCCTGTCGAATTGCCTGCCCTTCCCTACCTTCCCGGCTCCCTGCAGCCGCACCTGTCCGCACAGACCCTGGAGCTGCACCACGGCCGCCATCACCGCGCCTACGTGGATGCGGTCAATGCCGGCATCCTCGGCACCGAGTGGGAAGAGGCGTCACTGGAAGAGATCGTCCGCCATGCCCAGGGCAAGCTGTTCGATGCTGCCGCCCAGGCCTGGAATCACGGCTTCTACTGGCAGTGCCTGCGTCCGCGCGGCGGCGGTGAGCCGCAGGGGCGGCTGGGCGAGCTGGTCAAGCGCCAGTTCGGCGACGTGCAGCGCCTGCGCGAGGAGTTCAACCGCACCGCACTGGGCCTGTTCGGCTCGGGCTGGGTGTGGCTGGTGCAGCATCCGAGCGGGCAGCTGGGCCTGCAGGCCACTCGCAATGCAGGCACCCCGCTGACCGGCGAGAGCACGCCACTGCTGTGCTGCGACGTCTGGGAACACGCCTACTACACCGACTACCAGAATGGTCGCGCGCGCTATCTGGACGCGTTCTGGCAGATGGTCAACTGGGAATTCGCCGAGAGCCAGCTGCGCTGAGGGGGGCTCGGCCACGGGGTAGTGCCTGTCTCTTATACACATCT
>NZ_JCAFWP010000030.1:0-60119 GCF_059295135.1 Stenotrophomonas sp. INTA L402-1 | reverse complement strand
AGATGTGTATAAGAGACAGTGTCAGAGGTGGGGCGGTGTCGGAGTGCGGGGTGTCAGCCGCATGGATGCGGCTGCCAAGCTTACAGGGACGTACTTGCAGCGTCCCCGCACTCCGACACCGCCCCGCCATCCCACGGAATGCTCGCTTTTGACGTTGACGTTGACGTTGCCTTGGCTTGAAGCCTCTGCAGGTGCAGGGCGCAGCCCTGCCGAACAACCCTTTACTTGACCTGCACCTCGATCACGCCGTCGCCAACACGGGCCTGCAGTGCATCACCGGGCTGTACCTGGTCGACCTGGCGTACCAGCGAGCCATCGTCACTGCGGGTCAGGATGCTGTAGCCACGTGCCACAGTCGCCAGCGGGCTGACCGCTTCCAGCGAACGCGCCAGCCCGCGCAGGCGCAGTGCATCGCGTTCCAGCAGACGCTGCATCGCAATCTGTGGGCGCCCGCGCAGGGCAGCCAGGCGGCGCTGCATCGCGTCGAGCTGGCGCTGCGGATGATGCCCGCGCAGCACTGCCGCCGCATGGCGCAGGCGCGCGGCACGGCGTTCCTGTTGCTGGTTGAAGGCGGCATGCAGGCGCCGACCCAGATCCAGTTGGCGGCGGCGCAGCAGGTCCAGCCGTGCCTGCGGGCTCTGTGCGTTCAGGCGCAGCAGGGCACGATCGGCGCGCTGCATCGCCTGCTGCATCGCATGCCGTTGCAACTGCACCATGCGGGCGGCCGTGCGGCGCAGGCGCAGGGCCAGTTCGCGCTGGTCGGGTACCAGCAGTTCGGCCGCCACCGACGGCGTCGGTGCGCGCAGGTCGGCGGCAAAATCGCTGAGGCTGAAGTCGGTTTCGTGTCCCACCGCCGACACCACCGGGGTGCGGCTGGCGGCGATCGCCCGGGCCAGCGCTTCATCGTTGAAGGCCCACAGGTCTTCCAGCGAGCCGCCACCGCGGGTCAGCAGGATCACGTCGTAGCGGCCACTGGCGTCGGCCGCCTGCAGCAGGCGGGTGATCTGCGCGGCGGCACTGCTGCCCTGGACCAGGGTCGGCAGCAGGTCCACTTCCAGCAGCGGGAAGCGGCGGCCGAGCACGCTCAGCACGTCGCGTACGGCGGCACCGGTGGGCGAGGTGATCACTGCCAGGCGCTGCACGTGCGCCGGCAGCGGCCGCTTGCGTGCCGGGTCGAACAGGCCCTCGGCCTCCAGGCGTGCCTTCAGCTCCTCGAAAGCGCGGCGCAGCGCGCCTTCGCCGGCTTCTTCCATGTGGTCCAGCACCATCTGGTACTCGCCACGGGCGTCGTACAGGGTCACCTTGCCGCGCACCAGCACGCGCATGCCTTCGCGCGGCACGAACTTCAGGTACTGCGCCTTCATCCGGAACATTGCTGCGCGCAGCTGCGCACGTGCGTCCTTCAGGGTGAAATACAGATGCCCGGAGGCAGGGCGCGCCACGCTGCCCAGTTCGGCCTCGACCCAGATCGCCGGGAAGCTGCCTTCCAGCAGGTCGCGGGCCAGGGTGTTGAGCTGGCTGGGGGTGAGGATGTCGTTGTTGCGTGGCTGCATGGGAACGGCGTGCTGCGGGCGGAACGGGGGCTCAGGATCGCACGTCAGCGCACCGTGTGCTGGCCCAGCGCCCACTGCACGTGTTCACGCACCAGCGGCGAGGGATCATCGATGCGGGTATGCAATGCGGCGAGCGCTTCGGCCGAGGACGGTGCATTGCCCAGTGCCACGGCGATGTTGCGCAGCCAGCGTTCATGGCCACTGCGCCGGATCGGGCTGCCTTCGGTACGGCGCAGGAACTCGGCTTCATCCCAGGCGAACAGCTGGTCCAGCCGCGCGGTATCGAGGTTGTTGCGCGCGCGGAAATCGGCTTCGTCGGTACGCTTGGCGAACTTGTTCCAGGGGCAGACCAGCTGGCAGTCATCACAGCCGTAGATGCGGTTGCCGATCAACGGCCGCATCTCTTCGGGAATGGCCCCGTCGTGCTCGATGGTCAGGTAGGAGATACAGCGCCGCGCGTCCAGCCGCTGCGGGCCGGTGATGGCCTGGGTCGGGCAGACATCGATGCAGCGCGTGCAGGTACCGCAGTGTGCTGTGGCCGGTGCATCGATCGGCAGCGGGATATCGATGTAGATCTCGCCGATGAAGAACCAGGAGCCGCCATGGCGGTCGATCAGGCAGGTGTGCTTGCCGATCCAGCCCAGGCCGGCATTGCGCGCCAGTGCGCGTTCCAGCACGGGGGCGGAATCGACGAATACGCGGTAGCCCAGCGGTGCCACTTCATCGTTGATCTGCGTGGCCAGCTTCTGCAGGCGGTTGCGCATCAGCTTGTGGTAGTCGCGGCCCAACGCGTAACGGGCCACGTAGGCGCGGCCCGGGTCGGCCAGGGTTGCCCAAGCCTCGGTGTCGTCCTTGTGGCTGTAGTCCATGCCCACCGAGATCACCCGCACGGTGCCGGGCAGCAGTTCGGCCGGGCGCGCGCGCAGGGTGCCGTGGCGCGCCATCCAGTCCATCGTGCCGTACAGGCCCTGGCCCAGCCAGTCGGCCAGGTGCGCTTCATCCTCGCCCAGCTCGATGCCGGCGATGCCACAGCGCTGGAAGCCATGCGCACGGGCGAGTTCGCGGATGCGCTGCACGGCCTGGGCCGGATCGACAGGGGCGGGGACGGGGGACATGTGCACCAGTATAAAATCCCCGCATGGCCAACCTTGCCGATCTGTTCGATTCCGCTGCCGCGCGTGCGCTTGATGCGCAGGCCTCGGCGCTGGCCGCCGAGGGCGGTTGGGGCCTGATGGCACAGGCCGGCCAGGCCGCCTGGCAGTGCCTGCTGCAGCATTGGCCGCAGGCGCAGCGGATCGGCGTGGTGGTTGGTGCGGGCAACAACGGCGGCGACGGCCATGTGCTGGCTCGCCATGCGCTGCAGGCCGGACGTGAGGTGACGGTGATCGCCTTGCCGGGGAAGCCACCGTCAACCGCGCTGGCACAGCGTGCAGCATCGGAATTCACATCCGACGGCGGCACCATCACCGATTTCGACGGCGCGCTTCCCGAGGCCGATATCTGGGTCGATGCCCTGTTCGGGCTGGGCTTCGATCGCGTGCCGGAGGGCGTGGCGAAGACGCTGATTGCCGCGCTCAATGCGCAGGCGGCACCGGTTCTGGCGCTGGACGTCCCCAGTGGCGTGGATGCCGACCGCGGCGCCGTACCGGGCGAGGCGGTGAGGGCGGCGCTGACCGTGCAGTTCATCGTGCCGCATCGCGGGCTGTACACCGGCGATGCGCTGGACCATTGCGGGCGGAAGGCGCTGGCGCCGCTGCAGCTACCCGCGGCCGCATGGCAGGGCGTGTCACCCGCTGCGCAGCTCTGGACGCAGGTGCGCCTGCCAGCCCTGCTGCCGCCGCGCCGCACCAATACCCACAAGGGCGAATCCGGGCACGTGCTGTGCGTCGGCGGCAACCATGGCAGCGGCGGCGCCATCGCCATGGCGGCTGAAGCGGCGTTGCGCGCGGGTGCTGGATTGCTGAGCCTGGGCACCCGCCGCGACCACGTTGGCCCGTTGCTGGCTCGGCTGCCCGAGGCCATGACCCATGCACTGGAAGATGGTGACGCGCTGCCGGCACTGCTGGACAAGGCCAGGGTGGTGGCGATCGGCCCCGGTCTGGGCCAGGACGAATGGGCGCGCGCACTGTTTGCGCGGGTGCTGGCCAGCGCCAGGCCACTGGTGGTCGATGCCGATGCACTGAACCTGCTGGCGCAGGATCCGCGCGCGCTGCCCGGCGCCATCCTTACGCCACACCCGGGCGAGGCCGCGCGCCTGCTGGGTTGCAGCACGTCTGACATCCAGGCCGATCGCTTCACCTGCGCGCAGGCACTGGCCGAGCGCTTCCACGCCGTGGTGGTGCTGAAGGGCGCCGGCAGCATCGTCGCAGCGCCGGGGCAACGGCCACGACTGATTGCGGCTGGTAATCCCGGCATGGCCGTGGGTGGCATGGGAGACCTGCTGACAGGCATCATCGCCAGCCTGCGTGGGCAAGGCCTGGCCGCCTTCGATGCCGCCGCCGCTGGTGCGCTGCTGCATGCGCTTGCCGGCGACGTCGCTGCCGCCGACGGCGCGCGCGGCCTGCTTCCTACTGATCTGCTGTCGCCGCTGCGGCGACTGGCCAACCCGGAACTCTCCCGATGATCGATTTCTTCCTTGCCGACAGCGATGCCACTGAACTGCTCGGGCAGTGGCTGGCCGCCACCCGACCGCCGCAGGCGCTGGTCGAACTGCGCGGCGACCTGGGCGCCGGCAAATCCACCACCGCCCGCGCGCTGCTGCGCGCACTGGGCGTGCAGGGGGCGATCCGCAGCCCGACTTACACCCTGGTCGAGCGCTATCCGCTGGCCAGCGGTGGCGAGGCCTGGCATCTGGATCTGTACCGGATCGGCCAAGCCGGCGAGCTCGATTTTCTCGGGCTGGACGAGGGCAGCGCGGTGTTGTGGCTGGTGGAATGGCCGGAACGCGGCGCTGGCGCGCTGCCGCCGACCGACCTGGTGGTGGCGCTGGAGATCGAGGGGCAGGGGCGTCGCGTCCGTCTCACTGGAGCCAGCGACGTCGGGCATGAATGGCTGGAACGGCTCCCCCAAGGGGGCGACTTGCAGGCCATTTCTGTCGGCTGACGAGAACAAACACCGGCAGGTTACGGATTATTAAGGAAAAAGGTGTTGCATTCCGTTCAGCGCGGTGATTGAATCCTGAGCCATGCGCCCGGGGAACCGTCTCATTGCCATCTGTGCCGCCGTCGGACTGAGTCTGGCGAGCGTCAGTGCGTGGGCCGGTGAAGTCCGTCAGGTCCTGCTGAATACCGGCGCCACCGGCACCCGTGCCGAGATCTCGCTGGTCGGCAGTGGCGGTTACAAGACCTTGTCGCTGGCCGGACCGAACCGCCTGGTGGTCGATTTCCCGGACTCCAGCGCCATACGCAACCTGAAAATGCCGGCCGCGCAGGGCGTGGTCACGGCGGTGCGTACCGGACAGCCGGTGCCGGGGACCTTCCGTGTCGTTTTCGACCTCGCTGAATCGGTGGCGCCGTTCCGCCCACAGATGCAGCGCGAAGGCAATGAATCCAAGCTGGTGATCGAATGGCCGGGCGATGGCCCGGCCGTGGCCGCCAGCCGCCCGCCAGCGACGCCGGCGGTGCAGCCGCAGGCACCGGTCAACACGCCCGCACCGACGCCGGCCGAGAGCGCGCAGTCGCGCAACGACGCCGCGCGCGCCACCGCGCTGTTGACCGCGCAGGTACAGCAGCAGGCCAGCGCCGCCGCTGCCACACCGGCCACTCCGACCCCGGCCCCGTCCACTGCACCGGCCCAGGTCGCGGCAGCGGGCACGGCTGCCAGCAGCACGCCGTCCGCATCGCCGGCTGCCATCCTTGCTGGCCAGCGTACCGCCGCCGTGGTAACCACGCCGCCGGCCACAGCGCCTGCACCGGTTCCAACCACGGTGGTGCCACCGCGTCCGGCCATGCCCAGCGATGCCTCGCGCATCCGCATGCAGGCTGGCATGCGCCACCTGGTGGTGGCCATCGATCCGGGCCACGGCGGCCAGGACCCCGGTGCGATCGGCCCGACCGGCAAGCGCGAGAAGGATGTGACCCTGGCCGTAGCGCGTGAGCTGGCCCGTCAGGTCAACGCGACGCCGGGCCTGAAGGCCTACCTGACCCGCGACAGCGACGTGTTCATTCCGCTGCCGATGCGCGCGCAGAAGGCGCGTGCGAACAAGGCCGACATCTTCATTTCGATCCATGCCGACGCGGCGGAAAACCGTTCGGCCACGGGCTCGTCGGTGTACGTGCTGTCGACCAAGGGCGCTTCTTCGCAGCGCGCCCGCTGGTTGGCGGACAAGGAAAACGCGGCCGACCTGGTCGGTGGCGTGCGCCTGCAGCAGACCGAAGGCACGCTCGCCAACGTGCTGCTGGATCTGGCCCAGAGCGGCTACATGAAGGCGTCCGAGGACGCGGCCGGCCATGTGCTGGGTGGCCTGAAGCGGATCGGCAACAACCACAAGCCGAACATCGAGCGCGCCAACTTCGCGGTGCTGCGTACTTCGGACATGCCGGCGATGCTGGTGGAAACCGCGTTCATTTCCAATCCGGATGAAGAGCGCCGCCTGATCGACCCGGCCTACCAGCGCAAGATCGCCGGTGCGGTACTGGACGGTGTGCACACGTTCTTCAGCCGTCAGCCGCCGCCGGGCACGTTGTATGCCGCCCGGGCCCAGGCCGAGATCGATGCCGCCGGCACCATGGCCGGCGGCAGCAAGTAACCCGCCGAAGGCGGGTTACTGCTTTCTGTAGAGTCGAGCGGCGCTCGACTGGGCCTTCCCGGTAGCCCGTCAGTCGAGCATGGCTCGACTCTACCCTCGGCCGCTCCGTTATCATCCCCGCATGACGTCTGCTACCCATCCGCGCCCGATCCGGCCGTTGCCGGAGATCCTCATCAACCAGATCGCCGCTGGCGAAGTGGTCGAACGTCCCGCGTCGGTGGTCAAGGAGCTGGTCGAGAACGCGATCGATGCCGGCGCCAGCCGCGTTGATATCGATCTTGAAGAGGGCGGTGTCCGCCTGATCCGCATCCGCGACAACGGCAGTGGCATCGCACCGGAACAGTTGCCGCTGGCGGTATCGCGCCACGCCACCAGCAAGATCGCCGATCTGGACGATCTTGAATCGGTGGCCACGCTCGGTTTCCGGGGTGAAGCGCTGCCGTCGATCGCCTCGGTCAGCCGCTTCACCCTGTCCTCGCGTCGCGCACATGACGAACACGGTTCGGCGCTGCAGATCGAAGGCGGCAAGATCGGCGAAGTGACGCCCCGCGCGCATGCGCCGGGCACCACGGTGGAAGTGCGCGAGCTGTTCTACAACGTACCGGCGCGGCGCAAGTTCCTGCGCGCCGAGCGCACCGAGCTGGGCCATATCGAAGAATGGCTGCGTTCGCTGGCGCTGGCGCGGCCGGATGTCGAACTGCGCGTCTCGCACAACGGCAAGGCCTCGCGTCGCTACAAGCCGGGCGATCTGTATTCCGATGCGCGATTGGCCGAAACGCTGGGCGAGGATTTCGCCAACCAGGCCGTTCGCGTCGACCACAGCGGTGCCGGCCTGCGCCTGCACGGCTGGATTGCGCAGCCGCATTATTCGCGCGCCAGCGCCGACCAGCAGTACCTGTACGTCAACGGCCGCTCGGTGCGCGACCGCAGCGTCGCCCATGCGGTGAAGATGGCCTATGGCGACGTGCTGTATCACGGCCGCCAACCGGCCTACGTGCTGTTCCTGGAGCTTGACCCGACCCGCGTCGACGTCAACGTGCACCCGGCCAAGCACGAGGTGCGCTTCCGCGACTCGCGGCTGGTGCATGATTTTGTCTACCGCACGCTGAAGGATGCGCTGGCCGATACCCGCGCCGGCATGTCGGTGCAGGACATCGGCGCCGGCTCCGCGCATCCGGTGGATGCAGGCGCGGCACCGATGGTCTCCAGTGCGGGTGCCTCCGGTTTCGGTCTGGTACGCGGTGCCGCACCGGGTGCCGGTTCGAGTGGTGGCGGTGGTGGATTCTCCGGTTGGCGCCCGCAGCAACCGCTGGGATTGCAGGTGGCCGATGCACCGGCGGCTTATGCCGCGCTGTATGCCGCACCGGCCGGCGCCGAACGCGGTGCTGCGCTGCCGCCGATGCCGACTGAGAACGGGCTGCCGGTCACCAGTGCCGACGCTGGCGTGCCACCGCTGGGCTACGCGATCGCGCAGCTGCATGGCATCTACATCCTGGCCGAGAACGCCGAAGGCCTGATCGTGGTCGACATGCATGCGGCACACGAACGCATCGGTTACGAGCGGCTGAAGAACGCGCACGATGGCATCGGCCTGCAGTCGCAGCCGCTGCTGGTGCCGATCACGCTCGCAGTGGGCGAGCGCGAAGCCGACACCGCCGAGAATGAAAGTGAAACCCTGGCCGCACTCGGCTTCGAAGTGACCCGTGCCGGTCCCGGTGCGCTGCACGTGCGCAGCATTCCGGCGCTGCTGGCGCATGCCGAACCGGAAGGCCTGCTGCGCGATGTGCTGACCGACCTGCGCGAACACGGCCAGAGCCGGCGCGTGGCCAGTGCACGCGACGAACTGCTGTCGACCATGGCCTGCCATGGCGCGGTGCGCGCCAACCGGCGCCTGACCGTGCCGGAAATGAACGCGCTGCTGCGCGACATGGAAATCACCGAGCGGTCCGGCCAGTGCAACCACGGCCGGCCGACCTGGGCCCGTTTTTCGCTGGCGGAGATCGACCGCTGGTTCCTGCGCGGACGTTGAGGGGAGCATCGATGCGTTATCGGGGAATGGGCGGCCTGCTGGCCGCTTTGGTGTTGGCCGCCTGCAGCCCGGCGACGCCGCCGGCACCAGCCTCGGCCGCGGAGGATCCGTCCTATGCCGCCGAGCAGCAGCAGTGGCGGGTGGCACGCTATCAGGACCTGACCCGGCCCGATGGCTGGACCGCGCTGGTCGGCCTGCACTGGCTGCAGAACAAATCCCACTTCGTCGGCAGCGGCGCGACCAATGGCATCCGCCTGGCGGTTGGGCCGGACAAGCTGGGCCTGCTGCGCCGTGAAGGCAGCCAATGGTGGTTCACGCCCGAAGCCGGTGTGGATGTCAGCCATGATGGCCAGCCGGTGCGCGGCCGCATCCGCATCGACACCGACAAGGATGCGCAGCCGACGCTGCTGGCGTTCGATGGCGGCAAAGGCCAGCTCAGCATCATCCGCCGCGGTCCGCGCGATGCGCTGCGGGTCAAGCACGCCGATGCGCCGGCACGTCGCGATTTCGGTGGGCTGGAGTACTGGCCGGGCGGCCCGGACTGGCAGGTGCAGGCGCGCTTCATTGCGCACCCGCCGGGCAAGACCCTGCCCATCGTCGACATCACCGGCCTGACCACCGAAATGCCCAATGCCGGCGCGGTCGAGTTCCAGCGCGATGGCCGCAGCTGGCGGCTGGAGGCGATCGGTGCGCCGGGGCAGCCGCTGTTCCTGATCTTTGCCGATCGCACCAGTGGCCGTGGCAGCTATCCGGCCGGTCGCTATCTGGATACCGATGCCCCCGCTGCCGATGGCACCGTGCGCATCGATTTCAACCATGCCTACAACCCACCGTGTGCGTTCACCGCCTACGCGACCTGCCCGTTGGCGCCACCGGAAAACCGGTTGGACCTGCGTGTGGAAGCGGGCGAGAAGGCGTACCACCTGCCTGAAGGAGAAGGCTGATATGCCGATCAGATCCCTGTTGCGTGCCACCGTTCTGTTGGCGGCCTGTGCGCTGGCACCGCTGGTTGCAGCGCGTACCGTGCAAGCCGATACCACTGGCGCAGCGGCGGCCAAGCCGCCGGTGCCGTTGCTGTGGAAAGTGACCGGTCCGGGCGATTCGCGCCTCTACCTGCTCGGTTCCTTCCACCTGCTGAAGCCGCAGGACTACCCGTTGTCGCCCGATGTCGAACAGGCGTTCGAGGCTTCGCAGCGGGTCGTGTTCGAACTATCGCCGGAAGACATGCAGTCGCCACAGTTGGCCAGCCGCATGGTGCAGGCTGCGGTGCGCACCGATGGCAGCGAGCTCAAGCGCGATCTCGATGCCGCGACCTGGCAGAAGCTGCAGGTGTTCGCCACCGAAAACAAGCTGCCGCTGGCGCAGATGCAGGGGATGAAGCCGTGGTTTGTCGGCCTGAGCATTTCGGTCGGGCAGATGCAGAAGCTGGGCCTGGACCCGGCACTGGGCCTGGACCGTCACTTCATGGAGCGTGCGCAGAAGACCGGGCGCAAGACTGCGGGACTGGAAGACATCGACACCCAGATCGGCATGCTCGACGGAATGACGCTGCAGGAACAGCGGCAGATGCTGGCCGAAGCGCTGGACCAGGCCGGCAAGGCCGACGAGCAGGCACGCCAGCTGCACGACGCCTGGCGCCGCGGTGACGAGCGCGTGCTGTGGACCCGGATGGCGGCGGAAATGCGCCAGCAGTATCCGCAGCTGTATCAGCGCATCAATACCGGCCGCAATGACGCCTGGGTGCCGAAGCTGCTGCCGTACCTGCAGGCAGGGCAGGGCGGTACGCTGGTGGTGGTCGGCACGCTGCACCTGCTGGGCAACGACGGCGTGGTCGAGAAGCTGAAGGCGAAGGGCTACAAGGTCGAGCGCGTATGCACGGGGTGCAAGGCGAAACGCTGACGTATCGCTGGCGCGATGCCAAACAAAACGGCGCGCCAGGGGCGCGCCGTTTTCGTATCAGCCGATGCTGCAGCTCAGCGGCGAGTCTTGCCGCCGGTGCCGGTGCCCGGTTCGTTCGGCTTGTTGCCGGTACCTGCGCCGGTTCCCGTTCCGGTGCCGCCCGGACGCGGGCCACCGAAGCCGGTGCCCATGTTGCGCTGGAATTCCTGCCACAACTCCAGGTTGCGCTCGGTCAGCTGGTTCATCATCGCCCACGGGGTCTGGCCCAGCAGGTTGCCCATCTGCTGGCGGAACTGCTGCTGCTGGTCGAGGAAGACCTGCATGCTGCGCTCCAGGTAGTTGCCCATGAAGCCCTGCAGGGAATCGCCGTAGAAGCGGATCAGCTGGCTCAGCAGCTGGGTGGACAGCATCGGTTCGCCGTCCTGTTCCTGGTCGGCGATGATCTGCAGCAGGACCGATCGCGTGAGGTCGTCGCCGCTCTTGGCGTCGCGGACTTCGAAGTCTTCACCGTCCAGGATCAGCTGGCGCACGTCCTCGATGGTGATGTAGCTGGAGATCTCGGTGTCGTAGAGACGGCGGTTCGGATACTTCTTGATGATGCGGGTCGCAGCCATGAAGCGGTACTCGTCACAGTAGACGCGCAGCATGGCGCAGTGCAGCAGCCGTTGCAACCGCCTCAGCCCCCGCCAGGCTTGGCTTTCGGCGGCGATCATGTTGCGCAACAAGGGTTTGCGTGCTGCGCAGCATGACTCTTGGCAGGGGCTGGCGGCATTCGCCGCGATGGCCCGCTGCGCGGCTTACCAACCCATATGGTGGCCGCCGTTGATGTCCAGGTTGCTACCGGTGATCCACGAGGCTTCATCGGCGACCAGGAACGAGACGCCGTAGGCGATTTCCTCCGGCTTGCCCAGGCGTCCGGTGGGGATGTCGGCGATGATCTTGGCACGCACCTCCTCCGGCACCGCCATCACCATGTCGGTAGCGACGTAGCCGGGCGAAATGGTGTTGACGGTGATGCCGAAGCCGGCATTCTCGCGGGCCAGCGAGATGGTGAAGCCGTGCATGCCGGCCTTGGCCGCCGCGTAGTTGGCCTGGCCATACTGGCCCTTCAGGCCGTTGATCGAGCTGATCTGGATGACCCGGCCCCAGCCGCGGCGGCGCATGCCCTCGATGACCGGGCGGGTGACGTTGAACACCGAATTGAGGTTGGTGTTGATCACATCGTGCCACTGGTCCGCGCGCATTCGGTGGAAGGTGGTGTCGCGGGTGATGCCGGCGTTGTTGACCAGGATCTCGACCGGGCCGAGCTCGGCCTCGACCGCGCGCACCATTGCCTCGGCGCTGTCCGGATCGGAGACATCACCCGGGAAGATCGACACGTTGTAGCCGCGTTCGGTCATCGCCTGCAGCCAGGCCCGGGCCTTGGCTTCGTCGCGGTAATTGGTGGCGACCCGGTGGCCCTGGTCGGCCAGGCGTTGGCAGATGGCGGTACCGATGCCGCCGGTTCCGCCGGTGACCAGTGCGACGCGAGATGTCATGGAGTGCTGTCCGGGTATCAGGTGGGGGAAGGGTGATTCTGCAACATCGGCGCGGAAAGTGCGCCGGCCGGCAACAGGATGTCGCTACGCGGCAACCGCGCCGGGTCGAAGGCCTGTCGAGCGGCGGCCAGCAGCGCGTCCAGATCGTGTGCCTGCGCCAGCGCCTCAGGGGCTTGGCCGAGCAGCTGCCAGAGCTGGCGCAGCACCGGCAGCGGGCGTGCGCTGTCCACCGGCAGCGACGCCAGCGACTTGGACAGCTTGTGGCCCGGCGCATCGAGCAGTAGCGGCAGGTGCCAGTAGCGCGGTACCGCCAGGCCCAGCGCCTGCTGCAGCAGGATCTGCCGCGCGGTGGAGTCGAGCAGGTCGGCACCGCGCACCACTTCGGTCACCCCCTGCGCGGCGTCATCGACCACCACCGCCAGCTGGTAGGCCCAGCAGCCATCGGCGCGGCGCAGCACGAAGTCGCCGACCTCGGCATGCACGTCCTGCTGCTGCGGGCCGCGCAGGCCATCGTCGAAGTGCACAAGGCTGCCGGGCGGCACGCGGAAGCGGACGGCCGGGTCCGGTCGTGGTTGCCGGGCGACGCAGCGGTGATGGATGCCGCCGCTGGCGGCAAGGTCGCTGCGGCTGCAGTGGCAGACAAAGGCCTGGTCGCTGGCGAGCAGTTCATCCAGCGCGGCCTGGTAGGCCTCGCCGCGCGTGCTCTGCCAGAGTACCGGGCCATCATGGACCAGGTCGAACGCGGCCAGCGCCTGCAGCTGTGATTCCGCCGCACCGGGCACGGTGCGTGGTGGATCGACGTCTTCGATGCGCAGCCGCCACAGGCCGCCTTGATGGCGGGCAAGCAGCCAGCTGCCGAAGGCGGCGAGCAGGGATCCGGGGTGGAGCAGGCCGGTCGGCGAAGGGGCGAAGCGGCCGCAGGGAATGGGGGAGGTCATGCTGGCTGAATCGTCGGTCAGGTTGGCGCTTGAATTCAAGCTGACCACACCGCAAATTGACCGGTATCGACCCCTTCCGAGCCGGATTTTCCCATGTTTACCCGCATTGCCCTCTTTCTAGCGACCAACCTCGCGGTGCTGATCCTGGCCAGCATCGTGATGTCGCTGACGGGAACCGACCCCAGCAAGATGAGCGGCCTGCTGATCATGGCCGGCATCTTCGGTTTCGGTGGCTCCTTCATCTCGCTGCTGCTGTCCAAGTGGATGGCCAAGCGCTCCACCGGTGCGGTGGTGATCACCGAGCCGCGCAACCAGACCGAGCGCTGGCTGCTGGCCACCGTCGAGCGTCAGGCCAAGGCGGCCGGCATCGGCATGCCAGAAGTGGCGGTGTATGACGGCCCGGAGATCAATGCCTTCGCCACCGGTGCCAACCGCAACAACGCGCTGGTGGCGGTGTCCACCGGCCTGCTGCACAACATGAGCGAAGACGAGGCCGAAGCGGTGCTGGGCCACGAGATCGCCCACGTCGCCAACGGTGACATGATCACCATGGCGCTGCTGCAGGGTGTGCTGAACACCTTCGTGATCGTGCTGGCGCGCGTGGTTGGCGGCATCATCGACAGCGCGCTGTCGGGCAACCGCGAAGGCGGCGGCCGCGGCTTTGCGTACTACATCATCGTGTTCGTGCTGGAGATGGTGTTCGGCCTGTTCGCCACCATGATCGCGATGTGGTTCTCGCGCCATCGCGAATTCCGCGCCGATGCGGGTGGTGCCTCGCTGGCCGGCCGCCAGAAGATGATCGCCGCGCTGGAACGCCTGCAGCTCAACCACGGCCAGAGCACGCTGCCGACGCAGATCGCGGCGTTCGGTATTGCCGGTTCGACGGCGAAGAAGCTGTTCATGAGCCACCCGCCGCTGGAAGAGCGCATCGCCGCGCTGCGGGCGTCGACGGTGGCGTAAGCGTCCGCTTCCACGGTAGTGCAGGAACGCCTGGCCTCGCGCCGGGCGTTTTTGTTTGCGCGCGCGCATTGGTGATGCCGGCTACGACCTGGCGAGAGTCGTTTCCGCGACCGCGGAGGGGTGTCACTTTCTTTGCTCGTGCAAAGAAAGTAACCAAAGAAACACGCCGGCGCGAGCCGATGCTGTGCATCGGTACCCTGCGCTTCTCGGCGAATCAGGGGACGGCGCCGAACTCGCTGCGCTCAAACACCGGCGCCTCTTCGCCCCTGATTCCCCTGCGATGCTCGGCTCGCTCAAGGCGGACTGGAAAGTCAAGATCAACGGCAACAGCATCCACGCATGGCGTGGATCTACTGGGTGCAGCTGTGGCATTTGACCTTGGGTCCGCCTTGAGCGAGCCGAGCACCGCAGGTCCGGCGAGGGCGAAGAGGTGCGGGTGTCTGAGCGCAGCGAGTTCCCGCACCGTCCCTCGACGGACCGAGGAGCGCAGGGTACCGATGCACAGCATCGGCTCGCGCCCTGGCGGCGTGTTTCTTTGGTTACTTTCTTGATGGCGCACATCCATGTGCGCCACCCTACGGGCCGGCTACGCCGTTCCGGGCTGCTCCTGCAACTCGGTGCACGAGCAAAGAAACTGACACCCCTCCGCGGTCGCGGAAACGAATCTCCGTGCGCGCAAACGAAAACGGCACCTTCGCAGGTGCCGTCTCCATGAACCTCTTTATACCGAATCTCAGAATTTCGCGTCGAACTCGGCGGCGTAACCGGTGTTGACCAGTACCTTCTGCAGCGACTCGGCCACCTTCAGGTTGCCGGCCACGATCTGGTGGGTCTCCGGACCGCGGTTGTCCATGCGGCCCAGGGTCGCGCCCTTGAAGTCGCAGACCTTGCCACCGGCCTCGCGGACCAGCAGCAGGCCGGCAGCGATGTCCCACGCCTTCACGCCGGCTTCGAAGTAGGCGTCGGCGCGGCCGCAGGCCACGTAGGCCAGGTCCAGTGCAGCCGAGCCGGTGCGGCGGATGTCTTCGCCGTGCACCAGCAGGGCGTCGACCGCCTTCAGCTGGGCGCTGGCGCGGTTGCGCTCACGCGGCGCGAAGCCGGTGTGGATCATGGTGCCTTCCAGATCCTTGCGTTCGGCCACGCGGATGCGGCGGTCGTTCAGCACGGCGCCGGCGCCACGGCTGGCGGTGAACAGTTCATTGCGCAGCGGGTCGAAGATGACCGCATCGGTCGGCTCGCCGTTCTCGACCAGGGCGATCGACACGCAGTAGTGCGGCACGCCGCGCAGGTAGTTGCTGGTGCCGTCCAGCGGGTCGATGACCCACATGTGGCGACGCTCGCCCTGCACGCCGCCTTCCTCGCCGAATACACCGTATTCGGGGTAGGCGCGCTTGAGTTCCTTGACGATGACCTTTTCCGCGTCCGCATCCACTTCGCTGGCGTAGTCCATCCGGCCCTTCTGCACCACGTTCAGTGCCTCGAGCTTGTTGATGTTGCGCAACAGGACGTTGCCGGCGAGGCGGGCGGCCTTGACCATGACGGTTACGGCGGGTTTCTGCATGGCGTGGGCTCCCGGAAAGGCAGAAGAGATGGACTGGCGGGGGAAAAGAGCGGGTCCGGCGCAGTGGCCGGCCGCACAGTTTACCATTGGTCATCGTCCAGCTCGACCTTTTCCCTGTTCATGTCCCAGTTTCCTGCCGCCACCCGCCTCCGATTCGTCCTGGTCGGTACCCAGCACCCCGGCAACATGGGCGCCGCCGCCCGCGCCCTGAAGACCATGGGCCTGGCCCGCCTGGTGCTGGTTGCCCCCGAAAAGCCACTGGACGAGGAGGCCTTCCGCCGCTCGGCCGGTGCCGAAGACGTGCTGGGGGATGCCCCGGTGGTGGCCACCCTGGCCGAGGCGGTGGCCGATTGCCGCCTGGTACTGGGCTGCACCGCCCGTGCACGCCGCGTCCAGCTGGAGGAGTACCTGCCCGCCGATGCCGCTGCCCGCGCGGTGGCCAAGGCCGGCGAGGGTGCCGAGGTGGCGCTGGTGTTCGGCCGTGAGCGCACCGGCCTGACCAACGAGGAACTGCAGCTTTGCCATGCAGCGGTGCACATCCCGTCCGACCCGGAGTTCAGCTCGCTCAACCTGGCTGCCGCCGTGCAGGTGCTGGCCTATGAAACGCGCATGCAGCTGCTGGGCGCGCAGCCGGCCACCGATGCCGAGCCCGGCTTCCGCGAACAGTCGGCCAGCCACGAGCAGATGGAGAGCTTCTTCGCCCAGCTGGCTGACACACTGGACGAGATCGATTTCCACAAGGGCCGCGCCCCGGAATCGGCGATGCGCAAGCTGCGCCGCCTGTTCCTGCGCAGTGAGCCGAGCGAGCAGGAAGTGCGCCTGCTGCGCGGCATCCTCGCCGACACCCAGCGCATGGCGCGACTGGCCCAGGCAGGCGGCAAGGACAGCTGACGACGTTCTCATTTTTTCGGGTAGTCTGTCTGGATACCCAGGGGGGATGAAGCCTGTGTCGGGTCTGCGAAAGGCAATGCAGGGGGGACTGCTGAGCCTGGCCATGGTCCTGCTGGCCGGGACGGTGCGTGCAGCACCGGACCCGGTGCTGGTGCTGGGCCGGATCAGCGATGATCCCAAGGCCCATTACGAGCAGCTGCAACCATTGCTGGACTACGTGGTGGCGCGCATGCAGGACGTTGGCATCAAGGAGGGGAGGATCCTGATGGCACGCGACCCGCAGCAGATGGCCAGCTATCTGCGGCGGGGCAGGGTCGACTGGGTCACGGAAACCTCCGGTACGGCGGTGGCGCTGGGCCAGCGCAGTGGCGCCCGTCCACTGCTGCTGACCGAGCGCAACGGCGTGCGGGATTACCAGACGGTGTTCTTCGTGCGCCGCGACAGCCCGATCCAGCGCGTGCAGGATCTGCGGGGCCATCGCCTGGCCCTGCAGAACACGGCGTCCACCAGTGCCTATCTGGTGCCGGTGATGACGTTGCTGCAGGAGGGCCTGTCGCCCCAGATCCTGGCCGGAGCATGGGACATGCCGGGCCGGGACAGTGTGGGTTACGTATTTGCACGCAGCGAGCTGAACATCGCGACGTTCGTGCACAAGGGGGTGGTTGACGTGGGGGCGGTGAGCAGCGTGGACTGGAACGACGAGCGGCGGATGCCGGCAGCGTTCCGGCGCGACTTCCGCGAGCTGCTGCGCACCGAGCCCTACCCGCGTGCGGTGGAGATGGTCCGCGCCGACCTTGATCCACGCGTGCGCGATCGCCTGCAGGAAGTACTGCTGCAGGCAGCCAGCGACCCGCAGGCACAGGGGGCGCTGCATCGGTTTTTTGGCACTTCCGGGTTCCACCGCGTCGATGCGCATGCGCAGCAGCGGTTGGATGAATTGAAACAAGGATTGACGCGCGTGCGGATGGAAGTGGAATGAAGTGGCTTGGCTCGGGGATGCAGGCCCGGTTCCTGCTCGCGATGGGCGGGGCGATGGTCGTGGTGATCGCGATCCTTGCGGTGTTGTTGGGGCGGCAGGCCGCGATGCAGGGCGAGGTGCGCAACCTCAGCGGCGGCGTCATCCATGAATTGTTCGACCGCAGCGTGCGCAGCCGCGGCGAGGCGATGGCGCGTGAGCTGTCCGACGCGCTGGCCAACCCGTTGTACTACCGTGACCTGGACCAGGTGGGCGTACTGGTGCGCAGTACCGCGCGCCAGCCCGTGGTGCGCTATGTACTGGTGTTCGATGAACGCGGCCGGCTGGTACACGATGGCTCGGTCGAGGTGTCTGGATTCGGTCAGCCGATGGCCGATCCACTGGCACCCAAGGCCGCGGCCGCGCAGATGCTGGTCGTGCAGGAGTCACCGAAGGTGCTCGACAACACCATGCCGATCATGATCGGCAACCAGCGCATTGGCGGCGTCCGGGTCGGCATGGCGCTGGATGAGGTGCAGCAGCGCGAGCAGGCGGCCAACGCCACCCTGGGCGAGCGCCTGCAGCAGGTCGGCAGCCGTCACCTGGGCTGGCTGCTGCTGATGCTGGGCCTGCTGGTGGTGATCGGCGTGGTGGTGATCCTGTACGTGCAGCGCACCCTGGTCGCGCCGATCCGTGATCTTGCCGTCGCCGCCCGCCGCATCGAGGCCGGTGACTACCAGACACCCCTGGCCGAGAACACCCGCGACGACGAAGTCGGCGAACTGGTCCGCGGTTTCGCCCGGATGCGCGATGCGATCGCACGCCATGACCGCGAAGTGCGGCGCATGGCCTATACCGACGCGCTGACCGGGCTGACCAACCGGCTGGCATTCCGCGAGGCGCTTGATCATCGGTTGATGGCGGCCCGTGCCGCCAATCACCGGCTGGGCCTGCTGTTCGCCGATATCGACGATTTCAAGCGGGTCAATGACACCCTTGGCCACGAGGCCGGCGATGAGGCATTGCTGCAGTTCGCCCAGCGTATCGGCCGTGCGGTCACCGAGGCCGGGGGCGATGAAGCCTTGCTGGCCCGCTTCGGCGGCGACGAGTTCGTGATCCTGGTCGGCGACGGTGATGTGGCCGCCAACGCGCGGTTGCTGGCCGAAGTGCTGGTGCGCGAGCTGGGCAAGCCGCTGGTGGTGCAGGGCAGGGAACTGTTCCTGGGCACCTCGATCGGCGTGACCCTGTTCCCCGACGATGCTGCTGATGCGACCACGCTGCTGAAGAACGGCGACATCGCCATGTACCAGGCGAAGATGGCCGGCAAGAACTGCTATCGCTATTACAGCCGGGCGATGGACCATGCGGTCGAGCGTCGCGTGCATATGGAACAGGAGCTGCGCGGCGCCTGGGAGCGCGGTGAGCTGCGCCTGGCCTACCAGCCGATCTTCCGCATGCGCGACCGCCGCATGGTCGGCGTCGAAGTACTGCTGCGCTGGCAGCATCCGACCCTGGGCACGATCCCGCCCTCGGTGTTCATCGAGGTGGCCGAGCAGAGTGGCCTGATCGAGATCATCGGCCCGAAGGTGCTGCGTGCGGCCTGCATGGAGGCCTCGCAGTGGCCGCGCGGGGCGGCCGGCGATGATCTGTTCGTGTCGGTCAACGTGTCACCGCGGCAGCTGCGTGGCGGCGAGCTGCCGGCACTGGTCGCGCAGTGCCTGCATGAGTCCGGGCTGCCGGCGTCGCGCCTGCACCTGGAGCTGACCGAAACCGCCGTGATCGGCGACGAGATGGTTGCCGCGCAGCTGCTGGACAAGCTGCACCGCACCGGCGTGAAGGTGTGGCTGGACGATTTCGGTACGGGCTTCTCCGGGCTCAGTCATCTGCGCCAGGTGCCCGTGGACGGCGTGAAGATCGACAAGAGCTTCGTTGCCGACATGCAGCGCGATCCCGACGACCTTGCGCTGACCACGGCGATCATCGCCATGGCCCACGCGCTGGGCATCACCGTGGTGGCCGAGGGCATCGAGCAGCAGGCACAGTTCGAGCTGCTGGCGCAGCGCGGCTGCGACCTTGGCCAGGGCTACTGGCTGAGCCACCCGGTGACCGCCACCGAAGTGGTGCGGATGATCGAATCGGGCGTCTGACCCCCAAAAAGGGGACGGAGGGAATTAAGTCGCAAATGCATAAGCGACTTAATTCCCTCTGTCCCCTTTTTTGTTACAGCGGGCGCTTGCTTGGGTCGCCGGGCAGTTCGCGCACCAGCTTGGGGATCAGGTAGCCGGACAGGCGTGCGGTCAGGCCGGCAATCAGCGCCTTGGCCTGGGTGTCGTCCACTTCGAAGTGGGCCACGCCCTCGACCCGGTCCAGCTGGTGCAGGTAATAGGGCAGCACGCCAGCAGCAAAGCTGCGCTCGCTCAGGTCCTGCAGGGCCTGCACGCTGTCGTTGACCCCGCGCAGCAACACCGCCTGGTTCAGCAGTTGCGCACCGGTGCCACGCAGGCGCGCCATGGCCGCGTCCACGCTGGCGTCGAATTCATTGGCATGGTTGGCGTGGACCACGATTGCCAGTGGCCAGGGCAGGCTGCCCAGCCAGGAGACCAGTTCATCGTCCACGCGTTCCGGCAGCACGATCGGCAGCCGGGTATGGATGCGCAGGCGGCGGATGTGCGGTATCTGGCGCAGGGCGCCGGTCAGTTCCACCAGTTTGTGCGTGGCCAGCGACAGCGGGTCACCGCCGGACAGGATCACCTCGTCGATGTCCGGATCGGCCGCGATGGCGGCTACGGCCTCCTGCCAGCCGCCCTTGGCGGCGTTCTCCGCGCCATAGTCGAAGTGGCGGCGGAAACAGTAGCGGCAGTTGATCGCGCAGCTGCCGGTGGCGACCAGCAGGGCGCGGCCACGGTACTTCTGGATGACGCCGGTGGCCTTCTTGGCGGCGCCATCGCCCACCGCATCGAAGCTGAACCCGGGCGCCGGGCGCATTTCCTCGTCGATCGGCAGCACCTGGCGCAGCAGCGGGTCGGCCGCATCGCCGGGGCGCATGCGGGCCACGAAGCCCTCCGGCACGCGCAGCGCGAACTGGGCCATGGCCGCCTCCGAGACACCCAGCGCGGCCGGGTCCAGCTGCAGCCGGGCCAGCAGGGCGTGCGGGTTACGCAGCGCCTGGCGCCAGAGCTGCTGCCAGCGCGCGGGCGCACCTGGCGACTGGGGCCGTGGGAAGGCGGAAAGCTGCATGGAGAGGGGGCCTGCGGTTATCATGGGGGCAGAAAAACAGTCGCCCACCGGCATCCGGTGGGCTTTCCATTCTAACGGCTCGCCGCACCCGCGGCGTTTTTGCCACTCAGGAGTTTACGCATGGCCAGCTACGGCATGAACGACGTCAAGAACGGGATGAAGATCCTGGTCAACAACCAACCGGCCGTCATCATCGACACCGAATACGTCAAGCCGGGCAAGGGCCAGGCCTTCACCCGCGTGAAGTACCGCCTGATCAAGGACGGCCGTACCCAGGAAGTCACCATGAAGTCGACCGACTCGCTGGATGCAGCCGACGTCGTCGATACCGACATGAACTTCATGTACAGCGACGGCGAGTACTGGCACTTCATGGACCCGGAATCCTTCGAGCAGGTCCAGGCCACCAAGGCCGGCATGGGCGGCGCCGAGAAGTGGCTGAAGGGCGAAGAGTCCTGCGTGGTCACCCTGTGGAACGGTGAGCCGATCTTCGTGCAGCCGCCGAACTTCGTTGAACTGAAGATCACCGAAACCGATCCGGGCGTCCGTGGCGACACCTCGGGCGGCGGCGGCAAGCCGGCCACCCTGGAAACCGGCGCCGTGGTCCGCGTGCCGCTGTTCGTGAACCAGGAAGAAGTGATCCGCGTCGACACCCGTTCGGGCGAATACTCCGCACGCGTCAAGTAATCCGGCGCAGCCGGATTGCGGTAGTGCCGGCCGCTGGCCGGGTACGCGCCATCGCATTCGCGCTGGCGCTCCCATGATCTGCTTCGGCAGATCATGGGCCCCGCTTCACGAGTCTCCAGACCCCGCCGCTTCGCGGCAGCCCCTGACTCAGGGGCGTGTCCCCCAGAAGTATCTCGCCCCACAGCCAGTGAGCCCGCATGAGCGATAGCCCGCACCTCCCCGAAGCCTGCGACCTGCTCATCGAAGCCGGTTACGTCGTTCCGATCGAGCCGCACGCGGTGGTGCTGGAGGACCATGCCGTTGCCGTGCGTGGCAGTGAAATCGTGGCCATCCTGCCGCGTGCCGAGGCGCGCGCGCGGTTCCGCGCCACCCAGGTGGTGAGCCGCCCCGAGGCTGCCCTGATGCCGGGCCTGGTCAATGCGCACACGCACAACCCGATGACGCTGCTGCGCGGCGTCGCCGACGACCTGCCGCTGATGACCTGGCTGCAGCAGCACATCTGGCCGGTGGAAGCGGCGGTGATCGGCCCCGAATTCGTTGCCGACGGCACCACTCTGGCCATCGCCGAGATGCTGCGCGGCGGTACCACCTGTGCCAACGAGAACTACTTCTTCGGCGACGTGCAGGCCGCGGTCTACAAGAAGCACGGTTTCCGCGCGCTGGTGGGCGCGGTCATCATCGATTTCCCCACCGCCTGGGCCAAGACCGATGACGAATACTTCGCCAAGGCCGGTGAACTGCACGACCAGTGGCGCACCGATCCGCTGATCGGCACCGCGTTCGCGCCGCATGCGCCCTACACGGTCAACGATGCCAACTTCGAGCGGGTGCGGATGCTGTCCGACCAGCTCGACATGCAGGTGCACCTGCACACCCACGAGACCGCGCAGGAGATCAACGATTCGATCAAGCTGCACGGCCAGCGCCCGCTGGCGCGGCTGGATCGGCTCGGTCTGGTCAACGACCGCCTGATCGCGGTGCACATGACCCAGCTGACCGATGCGGAAATCCACCTGTGCGCCGAACGTGGCGTCAGCGTGGTGCACTGCCCGGAATCGAACCTGAAGCTGGCCTCCGGTTTCTGCCCGGCCTGCGCCCTGCAGCGCGCCGGCGTGAACCTGGCGATCGGCACCGATGGTTGCGCCAGCAACAACGACCTGGACATGTTCAGCGAGAACCGCACCGCGGCGATCCTGGCCAAGGCCGTGGCCGACGATGCGACCGCGCTCGATGCGGCGACCACGCTGCGCGCCTCCACCCTGGGTGGCGCCCGCGCACTGGGCTTCGGCGACCGCATCGGTTCCATCGAAGTCGGCAAGCAGGCCGATCTGGTCTGCGTCGACCTGTCCGCGCTGGAAACCCAGCCACTGCACAACGTGCTGTCGCAGCTGGTGTACGCCACCGGCCGCCAGCAGGTCAGCGACGTCTGGATCGCCGGCAAGCCGAAGCTGGTGCAGCGCGAGCTGGTCGGCATGGACCTGCCGGGCATTATCGCCAACGCGCGCCAGTGGCGCGAGCGCATCCGTCATATCCGCGCCTGAACCCCGGCGCCGCAAGGACCCCTCATGACTGCCCCCCACGCTTCCTCCAATTTCGATCAGGCCGAGCTGGACAAGTTCGCCGCGCTGGCCAACCGCTGGTGGGACGCTGACGGCCCGCAGAAGCCGCTGCATGCGCTGAACCCGGTGCGCCTGCAGTACGTGGCCGATCGCGTGCCGCTGCGCGGTGCGCGCGTGCTCGACATCGGTTGTGGTGGCGGCCTGTTGAGTGAAGCGCTGGCCCAGGCCGGTGCTGACGTCACCGCCATCGACCTGGCCCCGGAACTGGTCAAGGTCGCGCGCCTGCATGCGCTGGAAAGCGGCGCCAAGGTCGATTACCGGGTGCAGGCTGCCGAAGATCTGGCCGCCGAGCAGCCGGGCAGCTTCGATGTGGTCACCTGCATGGAAATGCTCGAGCACGTGCCCGACCCGGGCGCGATCATCGAGGCCTGCAAGCGCCTGCTGAAGCCGGGCGGCCACCTGTTCCTGTCGACCATCAACCGCACCGCCGCCGCCTTCGCGGTGGCGATCGTCGGCGCCGAGTACGTGGCGCGGCTGCTGCCCAAGGGCACGCACCACTACCAGGAATTCATCAAGCCGGCCGAGCTGGCGCGCTGGCTGCGCGAGGCCGACATGCAGCTGGTGGATGTCAGCGGCATGGCCTACGAGCCGTGGCGCAACCATGCCCGCCTGAGCAGCCGTACCGACATCAACTACCTGGCCTACGCGGTCAAGCCGGCATGACCGCGGCCCGCTTCCCGCGCGCGGTGCTGTTCGATCTGGACGGCACCCTGCTGGACAGCGCGCCGGACTTCGTCGCCACCTGCGACGCGATGCTGGCCGAGCGTGGACGCGCACCCATCGATCCGGCCGCGCTGCGCCCGGTGGTGTCGAAGGGCTCGCGGGCGATGGTCTCGGCTGCGTTCCCGGAACTGGACGTAGCCGCACGTGACGCGCTGATCCCGGAATTCCTGCAGCGCTACGAAGCATTGATCGGCCAGCACGCGGTGCTGTTCGATGGAGTGGCCGGCATGCTCGCCGCGTTGGACGACGCCGGTACGGTGTGGGGCATTGTCACCAACAAGCCTGAATACCTGGCGCGCTTGATCCTGCCGCAGCACGGCTGGCAGCAGCGCTGTGCGGTACTGGTGGGTGGTGACAGCCTGGCCGAACGCAAGCCGCATCCGCTGCCGCTGCTGCACGCCGCACAAGCCATCGGCATCGCCGCCGAAGACTGCGTGTACGTGGGCGACGACGAGCGCGACATCATCGCGGCACGTGCCGCCTCCATGCCGTCGGTGGCGGCGCTGTGGGGCTACCGCCTGCACAGCGACGATCCGCTGGCCTGGCAGGCCGACGTGCTGGTCGAGAACGCCGAACTTCTGCAACTGGCCAGTCTCTGGCCGACCCGGCCGGCAGCCCCGGCCCAGCCGTAAGGAATCACGTAGTGAGCAGTACCGCGCTGGACAGTTTCCTCGACAAGTGGCGCAGCCGTTGGCCGGAGTGGTCGGTGGCCGCCCCGTTCGTGGCCGAATCGCAACGCGAGCTTGCGGTGGCGTGGTTCGCGCTGCTGCAGGAATTCGACGACATGCTCAACACCAGCGGCGACCCGTTGCCGGCCGACGCCAAGCTGGCATGGTGGGGCGAGGAGCTGCGCAGCTGGGCCGCGCATCGTTCGCGCCATCCGCTGGGCCGCCTGCTGGAGCCGGTGCGTGCGCCGTGGGCGCAGCTGGCCGAAGCACTTCCGGATCTGGTTGAAGCACGCACGGTCGCGCTGGATGCGGCCGGCGCCGAGCGCGCGCTGGCGAACTACGCAGAGGCCGTGGCCGCGGTGGAGGCAGCCCTGTTCGCGGACAAGCCGCGCACCGGCGCCGGTCGCGCAGTGCAGCTGCAGACTCTGGCCCAGCGCCTGCAGGATGCCGGCGTAGCCGGTGTGCCGCGCAGCCTGCTGGACGGTGATGCCAGCACGGCCGCACAGCGCTGGGCGCAGCATCTGTTGAAGGGCTGGGGCAGCCGCGTGCCCGGCCCGCGGCCGCGCCGCGTGTGGTCCAGCCTGGCGCGTGCACGCGTTGCCGCGCAGGCGGCAGGCAAGCCGATCGAAGCCACGCCGGTACGCACCCTGCTGCGTGTGTGGTGGGCTGCGCGCGGCTGATGCCGCTGCGCTCGCCGGGCATGGCCCGGCGCTACCGGGCGCGGTAATCGGGTAGCGCCGGGCCATGCCCGGCGGCCGTTCGTCGCGCGTTACTTCCGTTCCAGCACCAGTAACGGGTCGATACGGGTATCGAACCAGTTCATGCCCCAGTGCAGGTGCGGGCCGGTGGCACGACCGGTGGCGCCGACCGCAGCGATCACCTGGCCCTGTTCCACACGGTCGCCAACTTTTACGTCGATGCGCGACAGGTGCAGGAAGTTGGAGCTGACACCGAAACCGTGGTCGAGCAGCAGCGTGCCGCCGGTCAGGTACAGGTCGGGGCCGGCGAAGGTGACGATGCCGGCCGCCGGCGCCTTCACCGGCGTGCCGGTCGGTACCGCGATGTCCATGCCGGAATGACCTGCGCCGGGCTGTCCGTTGTACACGCGTGCGTTGCCGAAGCGGCCGCTGATGCGGCCCTGCACCGGCCAGATGAAGGTCTGGGTGAAGTCGGTGCGATCGTCATCGCGGGCACGCGCGGCGGTCACCTGTGCCTGTTCGCGCTTGATCCGCTCGGCAATCGCCGACGGCGGGTTGACCGTCTTCGGCGGCACGCCGTTGACCCGCTCGGTGGGCCAGTCGCGCGGGGTCACCGCAATGGTCGCGGTCTCGCTGCCACCATCAGGGCGTTGCACCTGCACGCGCAGCGGACCCTTCTCGTCGCGGCCGATGCCGAACACCACGCTGCCATAGCCGCTCACCCGCAGTTGGCGGCCGGCGTACTGCACGCGGCTGCCGGCGGGTACCTTGCCGATCACCAGTGCGCCCTGCGATGCGCTGGCCGGGAACACCACCCGGCTGTCGATCAGGCTGCCGATGCCGTCCTGTGCCTGCGCCGACGGTGCGGTGAACAGGGGCGCGGCCACCAGCAGCGCCCCGATCAGAAGTGCGGAGCGCATCAGCGGTCGTAGGTCATGCGCTGGCCGGCCGGCTCGCCCACCAGTTTGCTGCCGTCCCACACCAGTTGGCCATTGACCCAGGTGGAGGCCACGCGCGAGCGGAAGGTCGTGCCTTCAAACGGCGACCAGCCGCACTTGGACAGCACGTCCTCGCGCTTGACCGTGAACGGCACGTCCTCGACCAGCACCAGGTCGGCGAAGTAACCCTCGCGCAGGAAGCCACGTTCTTCCACGTCGAACAGCTGTGCCGGTGCGTGCGCGAACTTCTGCACCACCTGCTCGCGGGTCAGCTTGCCTTCGTGCACGCGTTCCAGCGCGGCCACCAGCGCGTACTGCACCAGCGGCAGGCCCGACGGCGCCTGTGCGTAGGGCTTCTGCTTCTCTTCCCAGGTGTGCGGCGCGTGGTCGGTGGCCAGGACGTCCAGCACGTCATCGGCCAGCGCGGCGGTGATCGCCTCGCGGTCGGACACTTCCTTGATCGCCGGGTTGCACTTGATCAGGTTGCCCTTGGTCGCATAGTCCGGGCGCGCGAAGTGCAGGAAGTGCACGCAGGTTTCGGCGGTGATCTGCTTGCGGCTGCCGTCGGCGCGGATCAGCGGGCCCTTCTCGAACAGCGCCAGCTCATCGGCGGTGGAGATGTGCAGCACATGCAGGCGGGTGCCGTGCTTGCGCGCCAGCGACATCGCCAGGCGGGTCGACTTGATGCAGGCCTCGCGCGAGCGGATGTCCGGATGCATGTCCGGGGTCAGCGCGTCGCCGTATTTCTCCTGGAAGGCCTTCAGGTTGGCGTCGATCATCGGCGTGTCTTCGCAGTGCGTGATGATCGGCGTCGGGCATTCGCGGAAGATCGCGTCCAGCGTTTCCGGATTGTCCACCAGCATGTTGCCGGTGGAGGCGCCCATGAACACCTTCACGCCCGGGGCCTTCTTCGGGTCCAGCGCACGGATGGCGTCCAGGTTGTCATTGCTGGCGCCGTGGTAGAAGCCGTAGTTGGCCCAGGCGCGGCCGCGCGCGAGCTCGTATTTGGCTTCCAGGATGGTCGAATCCAGTGTCGGCGGATTGGTGTTGGGCATGTCCATGAAGCTGGTCAGGCCACCGGCCACCGCAGCTGCCGATTCGCTGGCGATGTCGCCCTTGTGGGTCAGGCCCGGTTCGCGGAAGTGCACCTGGTCGTCGATCATGCCCGGAAGCAACCAGCGTCCGGCTGCGTCCACCACCTGCTCGCCGTCGCGCGGCACCAGCCCGTTGCCGATCTGCGCGATGCGGCCGTTCTCGATGCGCAGGTCGCCGTCGAAGGTGCGGCCTTCGTTGACCATGCGGGCGTTGGTGATGAGGGTGGAGGACATGTCAGTGTTTTCCTGTGCAACGGCAAGAGGGGGCGTTGGGGGACTCGGGCACGGGGTCGAAGCCGCCGGGATGGAACGGGTGGCAGCGGCCCAGCCGGCGCGCAGCCAGCCAGCTTCCGCGCAGCGGGCCGTGCCGCGAGATGGCGTCCATCGCGTATTCAGAACAGCTCGGCACGAAACGGCAGCGTGGCCCCAGCAGGGGGCTGATGAAGCGCTTGTAGAAGCGCAGCAGGGCAATGAGCAGGCGCGAGATCACCCAGTCATCTTATGCCAGTTGGCATGAAGGCCGCATTTGTGCAGGATGGGCCGTTGGTCGCATGTCGCCGATGGCCTGCGACCGGTACCAGCGCCTTCGGGTGCTGGCCAGGTTCCGTACCGCGCAAGGCGGTCCGTGTTCGTCGGACTGCCTCCAAGGGCGCCTTGACTCCAGGACTGAATGGAGCAGGGGGTCGAGGTTGCTGCTGCGGGTCGGGTAGGCTATAAAGGCCCGCTTTCCCGGGCCCCGGGGAATCCAAGGAAGAGCGTTTCGTGGCTGCTAAAAAAACTGCAAAGAAGGCCGCAACGGCCGCCAAGAAAACCGCCAAGCCTGTTGTGAAGAAGTTGGCGGCAAAGCCCGTTGCCAGGAAACCGGCCAGCAAGCCGGCGACCAAGGCAGCGTCCTCGCAACCGGCGGCCAGGAAGGCCACCGCAAAGAAAACGCCGGTCAAGGCAACCAAGCCGGTGGCGAAGAAGGCTGCTGCGCCCGCCAAGGCCAAGCCTGCCGCTGCCAGCAAGAAGGCGCCGGTGGTGAAGAAAGCCGCCAGCAAGGCCGCGCCGGTGAAGAAGGCCGCCGCCAAGCCGGTGGCGAAGAAGGCAGCAGCCAAGCCGGCGCCGAAGGCGGTGGTGAAGAAGGCTGCGGCCAAGCCGGTCGCCAAACCTGCAGCGAAGAAGGTTGCTGCGGCTAAACCGGTGGCCACGCCTGCCGCTGTAAAGAAAGTCACCAAGAATGTTGCCGCGCCGGCCGCAAAGCCGACCCCGGCCCCCGTAGTGAAGTCCGCACCGAAGCCTGCCCCCAAGCCGGCTCCGGCCAAGCCTGTCCCGGCCAAGACCGTGGCAGTGGCAGCAGCCCAACCGGCCCCCAAGCCGGCCCCGGCTGCCGCTCCTGCTGCTTCGAAGGCCCCGCAATCCAAGAATCCCGTGCCCGTTTCGAAATCGCCTGCCAAAACCGCCGTGAAATCCGATTCCGCCCCGAAGACCGTGTCGCGCCCTGTCGGCAAGGTTGCCGTGGCCGTCGCCGCCCGCTCGGCGGCACCGGCCCCGCGCAGCAAGTACAAGGTGGTCGAGTACAAGACCGACGAGGCCACCGGCCGCCCGATCCTGCCGGCTGGCTACAAGCCGTCCTCGGAAGAGGAATACATGAGCCCGCTGCAGCAGGAGTATTTCCGTCAGCGCCTGCAGAACTGGCGCGCGGACCTGGTGGAAGAGTCCAAGCAGACCATCGAGAACCTGCGCGAGGAAGTGCGTGACATCGGCGACGAAGCCGAGCGCGCGACCCGCGAGACCGAGAACTCGCTGGAACTGCGTACCCGTGATCGCTACCGCAAGCTGATCGGCAAGATCGACAGCACCCTGAAGCGCCTGGAAGCCGGCGACTACGGTTACTGCGTCGACACCGGCGAAGAAATCGGCCTGGAGCGCCTGGAAGCGCGCCTCACCGCCGAACGCACCATCGACGCCCAGGAGCGCTGGGAGCACCTGCAGAAGCAGCAGGGCGACTGATTCCTGATCGTTGTCTGGTCATGCGAAAAACCCGGCCTCGGCCGGGTTTTTTGTTGGGTGTGGTTGGCTCTGTAGAACGGCGCCTTCCGGGTATCGGAGGGAGCCTGCGGGTGGGACCGGGCAGGACACGCTGCAAGTACATCCCGGTAAGCTCGGCCGCGGCATCCATGCCGCGGACGGTCCTGCCCGGACCCACCCGCAGGCTCTCAACGGTTTCCTGCGTGCGCGGTTGCTGTAAAGCCGAGCCCATGCTCGGCTCGGGCCGAAGCCGGAGGGCAAGGAAGAGCAAAAGCAAAAGCAGCCAAGCATGGCTTGGCTCTACCAAGGGCGGTCATGCGTGCGCTCGCGGCTGTTGGGTCCGCCTTGTAGCGAGCCGAGCACCGCAGGGGAATCAGGGGCGAAGAGGCGCCGCTGTTTGAGCGCAGCGAGTTCGGCGCCGTCCCCTGATTCACCGAGGAGCACAGGGCACCGGCGCGCAGCGCCGGCTCGCGGATGGCGGCGCGTTTCTTTTGGTTACTTTTCTTTTCGCGCGAAAAGAAAAGTGACACCCCACCGCGGTCACGGAAAGAGCCCGCCGGGCATGGCCCGGCGCTACCGGCGCGTGGGCGCGCGGAAATCCGCTCTATTGCAGGTCGCGAAGATTCAGTTTCCGCAACGTCGGGTTCTTCCACGCCGTGATCCCGGCCACGCTCAGCACCGCGAACCCACCCAGCACCACTGCCGGCACCAGGCCGAGCAGCTTTGCCATCGTGCCGGCATAGAACGCGCCCAGTTCGTTGGACGAACTGATGAAGATGCCGTTGATCGACGACACCCGGCCGCGCATTTCTTCCGGTGTAGCCAGCTGCAGGATGGTCGAGCGGATCACCACCGACACGCCGTCGAAGGCCCCATAGAACAGCAGGATCAGCGCGGACAGCCAGAAGTGCTGCGACAGCCCGAAGCTGATCACGCACAGGCCGAAGCCGGCCACCGCGAACAGCAGCACGCGGCCGGCATTGCGGTGCAGCGGGTGGCGCGCCAGCCACAGGCCAACGCAGACCGAGCCCAGCGCCGGCATTGCGCGCAGGATGCCCAGGCCTTCCGGACCGTGGTGCAGGATCTCGTGCAGGAACGCCGGCAGCATCGCCACCACGCCGCCCAGCAGCACCGAGAACATGTCCAGCGCCATCGCCCCGACCATGATCCGGTTGCCGACCACGAAGCGCGCGCCTTCAGCGATGCTCTTGAAGATCGGGGCGGCCGGACCGGTATGCACCGGTTCTTCCACCTTCAGCGTGGCCAGGCAGGCCATCGCCACCAGCGCGAAGCCCGTGGCCACCGCGTAGGACAGGCCCTTGCCGCCGAAGCCGACCAGCACGCCGCCCAATGCCGGACCGGCCACCATGCCGGCCTGGAACACCACGGCGCCGAGGCCAGCGCCACGTGCGAACTGGTCACGGGCCAGCACGCGGGCGAACAGTGCGTTGTAGATCGGCGACAGGAAGGCGCGGACCATGCCGGTCAGCGCAATGGCCGCATAGATCGGCCACACGCCTTCGAACGGCAGCCAGCCCTTGGCCACGCCGGTCAACACCAGCGCGGTGGCGATCAACCCGGAGCAGGCGACCATGCCGAGCCGGCGGCGCGGCAGGTGGTCGACCAGATAACCGGCGAACGGTGCGACGCAGAAGAACGGCAGCACCTCGGCCAGGCCAACCAGGCCCAGCGAGAACGGATTGCGGGTGACTTCGTAGATGTGCCAGCCGACGGTGACCGCGACCACCTGGTAGGACAGCATCGCGAAGATGCGGTAGGCCAGCAGCTTGGCGAAACCGGGCCGGGACAGCAGCCCCAGCGCGGTGTCTTCGGCCGTGGCGGGTTCGCTCACGACGGGTCGCGCTGCAGCTGGGCCTGCGCGGTCTCGCGGATGAAGGCCAGCATCGCCGCCACGCCGTTGCTGCGGGTGGGTGAGAGGTGGCGGGCCAGGCCGATGTCCTGGATGTAGCTGGGCTCGGTATCCAGGATCTCCTGCGCCGAGCGCCCGGAGTACACGCGCAGGGCCAGGAAGATCAGGCCGGAAACGATGGCCGAATCACTGATGGCGTGGAAGCGCAGCGACTGCGCATTGCCTTCCGGCACGATCCAGACCATCGACTGGCAGCCGAGCAGGCGGTGCTCTTCGGTCTTCCATTCGTCCGGGAAGGCGGGCAGCTTACGGCCGAGGTCGATCAGATACTGGTAGCGCTCGGACCAGTCGCCGAAGAAGCCGAATTCCTCGGCGATGGCGGTCTGGGCCTCGGCGGCGGTGGGTTCAAGCGGGAACGGAGAGTCGGTCACAACAGTCTCTACAGTGGAGCGTGGCCGGCGGACCGGCCACGGGGCAGGGTGGGTCAGCCGCGCTTGCGCGACCAGCGCACGCCCTGCGGGGTGTCTTCCAGCACGATGCCTTCGGCGGCCAGCTGGTCGCGGATGGCGTCGGAACGGGCGAAGTCGCGTGCCTGCTTGGCGGCGGCACGCTCGTCGATCAGGCCCTGGATGCGGGCATCTTCGCCATCATCGCTGGCCGCGGTGCCGAACCACTGCGCTGGATCGGCCTGCAGCAGGCCCAGGGCCAGGCCGGCACCGAGCAGTTCGCCCTTCAGGCGCGCCTGTTCGGCCGGGTCGGTGGCCCGGCGTGCATCGGCGGCGATGCGGGCCACTTCGGCCAGTGCCTGCGGGGTGTTCAGGTCGTCATCAAGAGTCGCCTCGACCGTGGCCGGGATCGCCACGACCGCCTCGACCGACGCCAGCTCGCGCAGGGTGCCGTACAGGCGGTCCAGGGTGCGCACCGACTGCTCGATGAGGCCATCGGACCAGTCCAGCGGCTGCCGGTAGTGGGCCGACAGCAGGGCCAGGCGCAGCGCTTCCGGCGGGTGCTGGCGGACCAGGTCGTGCACGCGTTCGATGTTTCCCAGCGACTTGCTCATCTTGGCGCCGCCGAAGTTGAGCATGCCGTTGTGCAGCCAGAAGCGGGCGAAGATCTTGCCGCCGTGGGCGCATTCGCTCTGCGCAAGCTCGTTCTCGTGGTGCGGGAACTGCAGGTCGACGCCGCCGGCATGGATATCGATGGTCTCGCCCAGGTGGGCGGCGGCCATCGCCGAGCATTCGATATGCCAGCCCGGGCGGCCACGGCCCCAGGGAGACTCCCAGCCAGGGAGGTCGTCGCTGGACGGCTTCCACAGCACGAAATCACCCGGGTCACGCTTGTACGGGGCCACGTCGACGCGGGCGCCGGCCAGCATCTCTTCCGGGTCGCGGCGCGAGAGCTTGCCATAGCCTTCGAAGCTGGCCACCGCGAACAGCACGTGGCCTTCGGCGGCATAGGCATGACCATTGGCGATCAGCTGCTCGATCATGGTGATGATCTGCGGGATGTGCGCGGTCACTTCCGGCTCGATGTCCGGCGGCACCACGCCCAGCGCGGCCATGTCTTCACGGTAGGCGGCGGCGAACCTGTCGGTGATGGTGCTGATCGGCACGCCCTGCTCACGCGCGGCGTTGTTGATCTTGTCGTCTACGTCGGTGATGTTGCGCGCGTAGCGCAGGCCACCGAAACGGCGCCGCAGCAGATCGGCCAGCACCCCGAACACCACTGGGCCACGGGCGTTGCCGATGTGCACGTAGTTGTAGACCGTCGGGCCGCACACATACAGGGTCGGACAGGCCGGGTCGAGCGGGGTGAACGGTTCGAGCTGGCGAGTCAGGTTGTTGTGCAGGCGCAGGGTCATGGGGCTGTGGCTGGGGGACAAGCCTGTGATTTTAGAACGTGTCGGCCCCCTTTGGGGGCACCGCCTGCCACCGGTGGACGCCGGGTCCAACCAGGGTGGGGTGGGCAGGAGCAGCGTGGACGGGTAATGTTCAGCCCCTTGCGCTCGCCACTGCCTACACTATTGCCGTGTCCTTGCTCCCTTCGCCAATGAAATCCACCGCGTTGCTGACCCTGGCCTGCCTGTCGGCGCTGGCCGCCGTGGCCCAGGCGCAGGAGGCCGAGCCCCGCAACCGGGTGGTGATCGTGGAGAACGTGAAGTTCGACTACGCGCAGGTACTGAACGTCGAACCCGTGTTCCAGACCCTGCGCGCGACCCGTACCGAAGAACACTGCGAGCCGGTCTCGACCCGGACCCTGGCGCCGGTCAATGTCACTGGTGAGGAGCCGGTCGAGGACAAGGGCCGGATCAGCCGCTTCTGGGACTCGGTACGCTCGATGTTCAAGCGCAGCGATGAAGAGGTCTCCGAGGATACCGCCGCCGAGTCACCGGCTCCGGCGCCGGCACCGGCCAACAATGGTCCGATGCTGACCCGCGACTGTCGCATCGTGCCGGTGGGACGTGAATTCCGCCGGCCCATCGCCTACGACGTGGACTACGTCTACAAGGGCACCAAGTACCGCTCGCGGCTGCCGGAAGACCCCGGCAACCGGCTCAAGATCCGGGTGTCGATCACCCCCTGGGTCGGCCCCGAGCAGGGCGCCGCCGGCAATCCCTGATTCTGCGACCCCGGCCCCTTGCGTCGGCCCCGGCCGCATGCAAAGATGGTTGACCATGAAGCTCACCGACTTCCAGCACGACAGCAGCGCAGCCCGACAGGCGTCGGGCATGACCTCGCGTGCGCGTCGACCGGAACCCCACATCCTCGCTGGGTAACCGGAGCTTTTTGCTGTTCGTCCGAAAAAAACCCAGCCCGCCGGCTGGGTTTTTTCGTTTCCGCGTCATGAAAGCTGCAACTGCAACCTTTTCGTACCACCTTTGCTTCCTGTTTTCCCTTCCACCGCGTCGAACCCGGCGCCGCTACGCAAGGAAAGATGATGTCCCCCAAGCACTTCCTGAACACCCAGGACTGGAGCCGCAGCGAGCTCGACGCGCTGCTGACCCAGGCCGCGCTGTTCAAGCGCAACAAGCTCGGCGACCAGCTCAAGGGCAAGTCGATCGCGCTGGTGTTCTTCAATCCGTCCATGCGCACCCGCACCAGCTTCGAACTGGGTGCGTTCCAGCTGGGTGCCCACGCGGTGGTGCTGCAGCCGGGCAAGGATGCGTGGCCGATCGAGTTCAACCTCGGCACGGTGATGGACGGCGATACCGAAGAGCACATCGCTGAAGTGGCCAAGGTGCTGGGCCGTTACTGCGACATCATCGCCGTGCGCGCGTTCCCCAAGTTCATCGACTGGGCCTACGACCGCCAGGACATCGTCCTCAACAGCTTCGCCAAGTACTCGCCGGTGCCGGTCATCAACATGGAGACCATCACCCACCCGTGCCAGGAGCTGGCCCACATCATGGCCCTGCAGGAGCACTTCGGCACCCAGGACCTGCGCGGCAAGAAGTACGTGCTGACCTGGACCTACCACCCCAAGCCGCTGAACACCGCAGTCGCCAATTCGGCGCTGACCATCGCCACCCGCATGGGCATGGACGTGACCCTGCTGTGCCCGACCGCCGACTACATCCTCGACGACCGCTACATGGGCTGGGCCGAGCAGAACGTGGCCGAGAGCGGCGGCTCGCTGAAGATCAGCCATGACATCGACAGCGCCTACGCCGGTGCCGACGTGGTCTACGCCAAGAGCTGGGGCGCGCTGCCGTTCTTCGGCAACTGGGAACCGGAAAAGCCGATCCGCGACCAGTTCAAGCACTTCATCGTGGACGAGCGGAAGATGGCGCTGACCAACAACGGTGTGTTCAGCCACTGCCTGCCGCTGCGCCGCAACGTGAAGGCGACCGACGCGGTGATGGATTCGCCGCAGTGCATCGCCATCAACGAAGCCGAGAACCGCCTGCACGTGCAGAAGGCGATCATGGCGGCGGTTGCCGGGCGCTGAATCAAGCAAGGGGTAGAGCCGACCGTTGGTCGGCTGCTCCCGCAGCGGCGCATCCAACATTTCAGCCGACCAGCGGTCGGCTCTACCGAATTCCCATCCCCCAAGTGGACCTGATCCCCATGAGCAACAAAGACGTCGTTCTCGCCTTCTCCGGCGGCCTGGATACCAGCTTCTGCGTGCCGTACCTGCAGGAGCGCGGCTACAACGTGCACACCGTGTTCGCCGATACCGGCGGCGTGGATGATGAAGAGCGTGATTTCATCGAGAAGCGCGCCGCCGAGCTGGGCGTGACCAGCCACGTCACCGTCAACGGTGGCCCGGCCATCTGGGAAGGCTTCGTCAAGCCGTTCGTGTGGGCCGGTGAGGGCTACCAGGGCCAGTACCCGCTGCTGGTCTCGGACCGCTACCTGATCGTCGATGCCGCGCTGAAGCGTGCCGCCGAACTGGGCACCAACATCATCGCCCACGGCTGCACCGGCATGGGCAACGATCAGGTCCGCTTCGACCTGGCGGTGAAGGCCCTGGGTGACTACCAGATCATCGCGCCGATCCGCGAGATCCAGAAGGAACACACCCAGACCCGCGCCTACGAGCAGAAGTACCTGGAAGAGCGCGGCTTCGGCGTGCGCGCCAAGCAGCAGGCCTACACCATCAACGAGAATCTGCTGGGCCTGACCATGTCCGGCGGCGAGATCGACCGTTGGGAAGCCCCGGGCGAGGGCGCCCGTGGCTGGTGCGCACCGCGCAGCGAGTGGCCGGAGCAGGCGCTGAACGTGACCCTGAAGTTCGTCGAGGGCGAAGCCGTCGAACTGAACGGCAAGGCGTTGCCGGGCGACCAGATCCTGGCCCAGCTCAACAAGCTGTTCGCCCCGTACGGCGTTGGCCGCGGTGTCTACACCGGCGACACCGTGATCGGCCTGAAGGGTCGCATCGTGTTCGAGGCCCCGGGCCTGGTGTCGCTGCTGGCCGCGCACCGCGCGCTGGAAGATGCCGTGCTGACCAAGCAGCAGAACCGCTTCAAGCCGGACGTGGCGCGCAAGTGGGTGGAGCTGGTCTACGAAGGCTTCTACCACGACCCGCTGAAGACCGACATCGAGGCCTTCCTGAAGTCCTCGCAGGCCAAGGTCAACGGCGAAGTGGTGCTGGAAACCCGCGGCGGCCGCGTCGATGCAGTGGCGGTGAAGTCGCCGCACCTGCTCAACACCAAGGGCGCCACCTACGCGCAGTCGGCCGACTGGGGCGTGGAGGAAGCCGAGGGCTTCATCAAGCTGTTCGGCATGAGCTCGACGCTCTTTGCTCAAGTCAACCGTGGTTGACTTGAGCACGAGCCCGCGCATTTCACCTTAACCCTGCGCCGTTGGCGCGCCCCCTTCAACAAGAAGGGGGCTCTCCTCCAGATGCGCTCCGGTAGCGCTGGGCCATGCCCGGCGGAATTCCACAGGATTGTTGATTCATGCTTGAACAGACGCTCGATCACCTGCAGGCCCTGGTGTCCTTCGACACCCGCAACCCGCCGCGTGCGATCACCACCGGTGGCATCTTCGATTACCTGCGCGCGAACCTGCCCGGCTTCAACGTCGAGGTGATCGACCACGGTGCCGGTGCGGTCAGCCTGTACGCCGTGCGTGGTACGCCGAAGTACCTGTTCAACGTGCATCTGGATACCGTGCCGGATTCGCCGCACTGGAGTGCCGACCCGCACGTGATGCGCCGCCTGGAAGATCGTGTGATCGGCCTGGGCGTGTGTGACATCAAGGGCGCCGCCGCTGCACTGGTGGCCGCGGCCAACGCCAGTGATGGCGATGCCGCGTTCCTGTTCTCCAGCGACGAAGAAGCCAACGATCCGCGCTGCATCGCCGCGTTCCTGGCCCGTGGCCTACCGTATGAAGCGGTGCTGGTGGCGGAGCCGACCATGAGCGAAGCGGTGCTGGCGCACCGTGGCATCAGTTCGGTGCTGATGCAGTTCGCCGGCCGCGCCGGGCACGCTTCGGGCAAGCAGGATGCGGCCGCCAGCGCGCTGCATCAGGCCATGCGCTGGGGCAACCGCGCATTGGACCATGTGGAATCGCTGGCCTCGGCGCGCTTCGGCGGGCTGACCGGCCTGCGCTTCAACATCGGTCGCGTCGAAGGTGGCATCAAGGCCAACATGATTGCACCGGCCGCCGAAGTGCGGTTCGGGTTCCGTCCGCTGCCGTCGATGGACATCGATGGCCTGCTGGCGACCTTCGCCGGTTTTGCCGAACCGGAAGCCGCACTGTTCACCGAAACCTTCCGTGGCCCCAGCCTGCCGGCCGGTGACATCGCCGAGGCCGAGAACCGCCGCCTGCTGGCACGCGACGTGGCCGATGCGCTGGAACTGCCGATCGGCAACGCGGTGGACTTCTGGACAGAGGCCTCGCTGTTCTCCGCTGCTGGCTACACCACGCTGGTGTTCGGCCCGGGTGACATCGCCCAGGCCCACACCGCCGATGAGTTCGTGACGCTGGAGCAGCTGCAGCGCTACACCGACGCCGTGCACCGCATCATCGCCGCCGGCGCCTGATCGACCCCACAACGCCGCCCGGCCCTGGCCGGGTGGAACTGCAACGCGGCGACCGCCGCCTGTGACGAAACCGAAATGTCTCCTGCCCTCCAGCCCCACCGCCAGACCCGCCAGACCATCGTGCGCCTGCTTTCCAGCATGGCCAGCGCGAAGGAGATCAGCCAGTACCTCAAGCGCTTCTCGCAGCTGGACGCCAAGCGCTTTGCCGTGGTCAAGGTCGGCGGCGCGGTGCTGCGCGACGATCTCGACGCGCTGACCTCTTCGCTGTCGTTCCTGCAGGAAGTCGGCCTGACCCCGATCGTGCTGCACGGCGCCGGCCCGCAGCTGGATGCCGAACTGTCGGCCGCCGGCATCGAAAAGCAGACCGTCAACGGTCTGCGCGTGACCTCGCCGGAGGCACTGGCGATCGTGCGCCGGGTGTTCCAGCAGTCCAACCTGCGCCTGGTCGAAGCCCTGCAGCAGAACGGCGCGCGTGCCACCTCGATCACCGGCGGCGTGTTCGAAGCCGAGTACCTGGGCGTGGACACCTACGGCCTGGTCGGCGAGGTGAAGAAGGTCAACCTGGCGCCGATCGAGGCCAGCCTGCGCGCCGGCTCGATCCCGGTCATCACCAGCCTGGGCGAAACCGCGGGTGGCCAGATCCTCAACGTCAACGCCGACTTCGCTGCCAACGAGCTGGTGCAGGAGCTGCAGCCGTACAAGATCATCTTCCTGACCGGCACCGGCGGCCTGCTGGACGAGCAGGGCAGCGTGATCGATTCGATCAACCTGTCCACCGAGTACGACCACCTGATCGCGCAGCCGTGGATCCACGGTGGCATGAAGGTGAAGATCGAACAGATCAAGGATCTGCTCGACCGCCTGCCGCTGGAATCGTCGGTGTCCATCACGCGCCCGGCTGACCTGGCCAAGGAACTGTTCACCCACAAGGGCTCGGGCACGCTGGTGCGCAAGGGCGAGAAGGTGCTGCGCGCCACCGCGTGGAACGAGCTGGACCTGCCACGGCTGAAGGGCCTGATCGAATCCAGCTTCGGCCGCACGCTGGTGCCTGACTATTTCCAGAAGACCAAGCTGCTGCGCGCCTATGTCAGCGAGAACTACCGCACCGCGGTGATCCTCACTGACGAAGCCGAGGGCGTGTACCTGGACAAGTTCGCCGTGCTCGATGATGCACAGGGTGAAGGCCTCGGCCGCGCGGTGTGGAACGTGATGCGGGATGAAACGCCGCAGCTGTTCTGGCGTTCGCGCAATGGCAACCCGATCAATCACTTCTACTATGCTGAATCCGATGGCTGCTACAAGCAGGGCCATTGGAAGGTGTTCTGGTACGGCGCCGATGGCATCGACCGGATCAGCACCTATGTCGACCACTGCGCCCAGCGCGCACCGAGCCTGCAGGGCTGAATGATGGACCATTCCGATCACTGGACTACGATTCCCACCCTGCGCGGCCAGCACGTGACACTGCAGCCGCTGCAGCCCGAGCATGTGCCTGGCCTGCGCGCCGCCGTGGAGGGCAGCGGCCTGGACCAGCTCTGGTACACCCAGGTGCCTTCGCCGGAGCGGGTCGAGCACTATGTGCAGGCCGCGCTGCAGGCACAGGCAGAAGGCAAGGTGCTGCCGTTCGTGATCCTCGATGCGGCGGGTGACATCGTGGGTACCACCCGCTTCTACGACCTGGATGCCGGCGTGCCCAAGCTCAGCCTGGGCTACACCTGGTATGCACCGCGCGTGCAGCGTACTGGCGTCAACACCGAAACCAAGCTGTTGCTGCTGCAGCACGCCTTCGAAACCATGGGCTGCATCAGCCTGGTGCTGGAAACCAGCTGGTTCAACTTCACCTCGCGCACCGCCATCGCCCGCCTCGGCGCCAAGCAGGACGGCGTGCTGCGCAACCACAAGCGGCACGCCGACGGCACGCCGCGCGACACCGTCATCTTCTCCATCATCGATACGGAATGGCAGGGCGTGAAGCGCCACCTGCAGTACCGCCTGGACAGCCACGCATGAACGATTCGACTTTCACCCTGGGCATCGTCGGCGCCCGTGGCCATACCGGCGCCGAGCTGATCAAGCTGGTGGCCGCACACCCGCGGCTGAAGCTGGCCTTCGTGTCCTCGCGCGAACGCGCCGGGCAGCGCCTGTCCGACCACCATCCGGAATTCCAGGGCGAGCTGCAGTACGAGAACCTGGACGCCGACGCGGTGGCCGCCAAGGGCGTGGACGCGGTGATCCTGGCCCTGCCCAACGGCCTGGCCGCACCGTTCGTGGCCGCACTGGAAGCGGCGAAGCCGGACACCGTCATCGTCGACCTGTCGGCCGACTACCGCTTCGACAACAGCTGGTACTACGGCCTGCCGGAGCTGACCCGCGGCCGCTACAACGGCCAGAAGCACATCAGCAACCCGGGCTGCTATGCCACGGCGATGCAGCTGGCGGTGCATCCGCTGCTGGACCTGCTGGCCGGCCCGCCGCAGTGCTTCGGTGTGTCCGGCTATTCCGGCGCCGGCACCACGCCGTCGGACAAGAACAACGTCGAACTGCTCGCCGACAACCTGATGCCGTATGCGCTGACCAACCACGTGCACGAGCGTGAAGTGTCGGTCCAGCTGGGCGTTGCGGTTGAATTCATGCCGCATGTCGCGCCGCATTTCCGGGGCATCACGCTCACCGCCAACCTGTGGCTGAACCGCGTGCAGACCCGCGAACAGATCGTCGAGCGCTTCCAGCAGGCCTATGCGGGCGAACCGCTGATCGAGGTAGTGGATGAAGCGCCGTGGGTCAGCCGCATCGCCGGCCGCCACGGTGCGCAGGTCGGTGGCTTCACCCTGGTCCCGGGCGGCAAGCGGGTGGTGGTGGTGGCGACCCTGGACAACCTGCTCAAGGGCGCGGCCACCCAGGCCATGCAGAACCTCAACCTCGCGCTGGGCATCGACGAACTGACGTCGATCCCGCACTGAACACGTATTCCGGAGCCCCCATGGCAGACCTTCTTTGGCAGAAGCCCGGCGTCGCCGTCGACGCCCAGATCCAGACCTTCCTCGCCGGCGATGACGTGATCCTCGATCGCGAATTCTTCCTGCACGACATCGCCGCCAGCGCCGCGCATGCACAGGGCCTGCAGCACATCGGCATCCTCAGCGCCGATGAGCTGGCGGGCCTGCTGCGCGAGCTCGACGTGCTGGCGCAGGACTTCCGTGAAGGCCGCTTCGTGCTGGACACGCAGTACGAAGATGGTCACTCGGCGATCGAAGCGCGCCTGACCGAACGCCTTGGCGATGCCGGCCGCAAGATCCACACCGGCCGCAGCCGCAATGACCAGATCCTGGTTGCCACCCGCCTGTGGCTGAAGGAGAAGCTGCTGCGTGTGGCCCAGCTCAGCGCCGAGGTTGCCAAGGTCGCGCTGGACCGTGCGCAGGCCGAGAAGGATCTGCCGATCCCCGGCTACACCCACATCCAGCGTGCCGTGGTGTCCTCGGCCGGCATGTGGTGGGCCGGCTGGGCCGAGGCCTTCATCGACAACGCCATCCGCGCGCGCGACACCCATGCGCTGGTCGACGCCAATCCGCTTGGCACGGCTGCCGGCTACGGTGTGAACCTGCCGCTGGACCGTGAGCACACCACGGCCGCGCTCGGTTTCGCCCGCATGCAGATCTCGCCGATCTACGCGCAGCTGTCGCGCGGCAAGTTCGAACTGGCCGCGCTGGAAGCGCTGGGCGGCGCCACGCTGGACCTGCGCCGCATTGCCTGGGACCTGTCGCTGTTCACCAGCGCCGAGTTCGGCTTCGTCGCGCTGCCGGCGCAGTACACCACCGGCAGTTCGATCATGCCCAACAAGCGCAATCCGGACGTGATCGAGCTGATGCGCGCGACCCACGCCAGCGTCGCCGCCGCGCGTACCGAGATCGAGCAGCTGCTGTCGCTGCCGTCGGGCTATCACCGCGACCTGCAGTCGTCCAAGGGCGCCATCTTCCACGGCTTCGGTCGCGGCCTGTCGGCGCTGGAACTGCTGCCGGCGCTGCTGGCCAACCTGGAATGGCGCGACGACAAGGTTCGCGCGGCAATCGACTCGGGCATGTACGCCACCGATGTGGCGGTGGAAGCGGCCGTGGCCGGCGTGCCGTTCCGCGAGGCCTACAAGGCTGCTGCCGCCGGTGCCGACAGCGCAGGGCAGGGGCGTACCCCGGAAGGCAGCCTGGCCGCACGCGTATCGCCGGGTTCGGCCGCCGACCTGCGCCTGGACGAACTGCACGCGCGCTGGCAGGCGCTGTCCTGATGGCCGGCACCGTCTACCTGGTGCTGGCCATGCGCCGGCCCGATTTCAACGCCGCCGCCGTGCAGCCGCACCGTGACTTTCTCGATGCGTTGCAGGCACAGGGCAAGCTGCAGCTGACCGGCGGCTTTGCCGATGGCAGCGGTGGCGCCTATGTGCTGTGCAACGTGGACAGCCTGGCGCAGGCGCAGGCCATCGTCGCCACCGATCCGCTGGTGACGATGCAGGCCTCCGCGCTGACCGTGCACGAATGGAACACCCGCTGAGAGCCTGACCGATGATCCAGCACGCTGCCAACGTCGCTTCGCCGTTCCCGCAACAGGCGCTGCCGCCGTGGCGGCGTGCAGTGCTGAAGGTCGGCAGCAGCCTGCTGGCCGCCGATGGCGGCGGCCTGTCGCCACGCCACGCGCTGGGCCTGGCCCAGTTTGTTTCCGCCAACGTCCTGGCCGGGCGCGAGGTGGTGATCGTCTCCTCCGGTGCGGTTGCGGCGGGGCGCGCGATCCTGCCGCGGGCCGATGAACCCGGTGCGGCGATGGCGGCGCGGCAGGCCCTGGCCGCGCTCGGCCAGGCGCAGCTGATCGGGCTCTGGCAGCGCTTCTTCGAGCGCCCCGTGGCGCAGGTGCTGCTGACCCACGACGACCTGCGCAACCGCCGCCGCTACCTCAACGCACGCGCCACGCTCAATGAGTTGCTGCGGCTGGGCGCGTTGCCGGTGGTCAACGAGAACGACACCGTGTCGGTGGACGAACTCAAGCTCGGCGACAACGACAACCTGGCCGCCACCGTGGCCGCGCTGGTCGATGCCGATGCACTGTTCATTGCCACCGACATCGACGGCCTGTACAGCGCGGACCCGCGCACCGTGGCCGATGCGCGGCCACTGCACGACGTGCCGGAACTGAGTGACGAGGTGCTGGCGATGGCCGGCGGCGCAGGGTCGCGCGCCGGTACCGGCGGCATGCGGACCAAGCTTGAGGCGGCGGCCAAGGCGGGTCGTCTCGGCATCGAGACCTACCTTTTCAACGGCCGCAGCAGCGACGTGGTGCGTGCACTGGCGCAGGACCGCCTGTTCGGCACCCGCATCCACGCCGCGCGCAGCCGCGAGGCGGCCCGCAAGCACTGGCTGCGGCATGCACCGCTGACCGAAGGCGCGATCGTGATCGATGCCGGTGCGGCACAGGCCATGCGTGAGAAGGGCGCCTCGTTGCTGCCCGGTGGCATCACCGGTGCGGAGGGCGCGTTCCGGCGTGGCGATATGGTGCAGGTGTGCTGGAATGCACCACAGGGCCGTGTCTGCATCGCCCGCGGTGTCAGCCAGTACGCCGCCGATGATGTGCGCCGGATCGCCGGTCGCCATTCGCGCGACATCGAGGCCGTGCTGGGCTACAACTACGGTGGCAGTGTCGTCCATCGCGACGATCTGGTGCTGCCATGACCGGTTTGAAGGACTCCCCGATGAGCGAAATCGAAGCGCAGGCGCGTGCCTGCCGTGACGCGGCCCAGATCGTTGCCGGCCTCGACAGTGCGGCGCGCCGCACGCTGCTGCTGGCAATGGCGCAGGCACTGGAAGTGAATGCCGGGCTGATCCTGGCCGGTAATGCGCGTGACCTTGCTGCCGCGCGCGACAAGGGCGTTGGCAGTGCCATGCTCGACCGCCTGGCGCTGGACCCGGCACGCCTGTTCGCGATGGCCGAAGCCGTGCGTGAGGTCGCCGCGCTGCCCGATCCGGTCGGCCAGATCACCCGCGACGATGTGCGTCCAAACGGCATCCGTGTGCAGAAGGTGCGCGTTCCGCTGGGGGTGATCGCGATGATCTACGAGGCACGCCCGAACGTGACCGCCGAAGCGGCCGCGCTGTGCCTGAAGGCCGGCAATGGCGTGATCCTGCGCGGTGGTTCCGAGGCGATCCACTCCAACACCGCCATCGCCCAGGCGCTGTCCGGCGCATTGAAGGCCAACGGCGCACCGCCGGCTGCGGTGACCGTGCTGACCGACCTGCGCCGCGAAGCGATGCTGGAACTGCTGCAGTTGCATGAGCTGATCGACCTGGCCATTCCGCGTGGTGGCGAAGGCCTGATCCGCTTCGTCGCCGAGCATGCGCGGGTGCCGGTGATCAAGCATTACAAGGGCGTGTGCCATCTGTTCGTGGATGCCAGCGCCGACCTCGGCAAGGCCATTGACCTGCTGGTGGATGGCAAGTGCAGCCGCCCTGCAGCCTGCAACTCGCTGGAAACGCTGCTGGTGCACCGCGAGGTGGCCGAAGCGTTCCTGCCGCGCGTGGCGCAGGCGCTGGGTGAGCGCGGCGTGCAGCTGCGCGCCGATGCGCAGGCGCAGCCGCTGCTGCCGGGCAGCATGTTGGCCACTGAAGACGACTATGCCGCCGAGTTCCTTGATCTGGTGCTGGCGGTACGCGTGGTTGACGATCTCGACGCTGCCATTGCGCACATCCGTGCCTACACCTCCGACCATACTGAAGTGATCGCCACCGAAGACGCGGGCAACGCCGAGCGCTTCGTCACTGCGCTGCGCTCGGCGGTGGTGATGGTCAATGCGTCCTCGCGTTTCTCCGACGGCGGCCAGCTGGGCCTGGGCAGCGAGATCGGCATCTCCACCACGCGCCTGCACGCGTACGGCCCGATGGGGCTGGAGGCACTCACCGTCGAACGATTTGTCGTGCGCGGGGAAGGGCAGACCCGCAAGTAGATCCACGCCATGCGTGGATGCTCTTCGCGGTAGACCCCGGCGCCGACCAAGGTCGGCACCCAGGGCAATCGAGTTACAGCACCTCGCGGCGGATGCCGATCGGCCGCGCGTGATCGTCCATGTGCAGCGTGGCGGCCTTGCAGCCCAGCAGGCGCTCGGCCAGCCCGGTGCTGGCGCCCAGGTCGGCGGCCACTTCGTTGAGGCTGGCCAGCGGCCGCGGCAGGCGCCGTTCGTGGCCGCGGAAGCGCGCGCGGTTGTACTCGGCCCAGCCGATCAGCAGTACGCTGGCGCACAGCAGCATCAGCGGCAACGCCACCAGCACATAGGGGTCGAACTGGCTTTGCCGTTCGTACAGCTGCTGCCAGGCCAGCTGGCCGCCGACCAGCCACGACACCAGGGTGACCAGTGGGGCCCACAGGTAGAAGTAGAACCCCCAGAACGCCAGGGTGACGAAGCCCCAGGCGGTGCGTTGGAAGCGTGGTTGGCGATGCGGCTTGCGGATCATCCGCGAGTCGAAGCGGTTGGACGGGCGTTGTGCGTTCATCGGATCCCCCGATCGGGACTGGTCCAGGTGGCGCGCTTGCTGCGACGGCGCAGCAGGGTTTTCGGCAACGCCACCAGGGTGGTGGAAAGGCTGATCAACCAGTACGCCATCGGGTACCAGATGACCCAGAAGTAGTTGCGTCCAATCTGTGTTTCGTAACGACGGTCGATGATCAGGCTGCTGGCGAACTGCAGCAGGCAGACCAGGGCCAGGATCACGCCATGCCACTCCGGCAGCAGGCTGGCGATATGCAGTTGCGGGGGCAGTTCGATGAACTTGCCCAGCGCCCACAGCACCACGATGAACAACATGGTGTAAGCCCAGATCACGCTGAGCACGTACTCCAGCAGTACGCCCCACATGCGCCGCTCCTTCCAGTGCAGCAGCGAGCGGGCGTGGCGCAGCATCACCTCCACGCCGCCCTGGGCCCAGCGCAGCCGCTGCCGCCACAGTCCCTTCAGGGTTTCTGGCATCAGGATGAAGCATAGTGCGTTGGGTTCGTAGCGGATGTCCCAGTGCGCGCGCTGCAGGCGCCAGCTGATGTCGATGTCTTCGGTCACCATGTCATCGGACCACCAGCCGACCTGGTGCAGGGCGGTGCGGCGGAAGCCGGCGATCACGCCGGAGATGGTGAAGATGCGCCCGTACACCCGCTGCGCGCGCTTGATCATGCCGATGATCGAGGAGAACTCGGCCACCTGCAGGCGTCCGAGCAGGGTGGAGCGGTTGCGGATGCGCGGGTTGCCGGTGACCGCGCCGACCCGGTTGCCGCTGACCAGGTGCCAGATCATCCAGTGCAGCGCGTGTTCTTCCAGCATCGCGTCGCCGTCGATGCACACCAGGTATTCCGAGCGTGCGGCGAGCGCCCCCATGCGCAGCGCATTGGCCTTGCCGAGGTTGCGGTCCAGGTGCAGCACGCGCAGCCGTGGGTGCTTTGCCGCCAGGGCGTCCAGCCGCGCACCCGTGTCGTCGCTGCTGCCGTCGTCGATGGCGATCACCTCATAGTCGGCCGGGTAGCGCTGTGCCAGCGCCGCGCCGAGTGTGTCGTCGAGGTTTGCCGACTCGTTGTGGCAGGGAATCAGCAGGCTCGCGAACGGTGGATCGACCATCAGAGGCGGGTCGTTGCGTGGGCGCGAATGGCGTTCGCGCCGGAAGTAGTAATACAGGCCGCCCGACATCCAGAAGAATGCCATCACCATCGGGTAGTAGAAGGCGAACTGGAACAGGACCTGCAGCAACGGATGCATGTCCATGTCACTTCTCCGGGTACGGGAAGTTGCCGGCGGACATTGCCGCGCGGGCATCGCGGGTGGAGGGCTGGTCGGCGATGAAGTCATCCGGGTACCAGGCGAAGTGGTGCACGCCCTGCGCCTGCAGCTGGCGGATCTGCGCGCGCAGTCGCTCGGCGGGAATCGGTTGCCCGCTGCGCCAATCGACGGTCTGCAGTTCGAACAGGGTGTGCTGCAGCTGTGGGTCATGTGCACGCACCGCGGCCAGCAGCTGGTCGAGCCAGCGCTCCGGATGCTTGCTGCCTTCCATCCACGGCATCGCCATCAGTGCGGTCTGGTCGTAGGCCTTGTTGAACAGGTCCAGGCGCTGCGCGAACCAGGCTTCACTCTGCGGGCGGAGTACCGGCTCGGCATACAGGTTGCGCACCGTGGCCAGCTTCGGCCGCCAGCGCTGCGCACTGTCGCGCAGGGCCAAGGTGAAGTCGATCAGGGCCTGGGTACGTGCGCTGCCATCTTCACCGGCCGCCAGGGCGGGCAGCTCGGTATCGCGCAGGTACCCATCGTCATGGAACAGCAGGCCCTCGAAGTAGGAGTTGACCGCCAGATCCTCGTAGAGGTCGAGCATGACCTGGCGCGCCTGGGGATTGGTGAAGTCCAGCCGGTACATGCCATCGGCATCGCCGTTGCGGATCGCCAGCGCCTTGCGCTGCACCGGGTCGGGCAGCTCGAAGCCGAGTACCGGCAGCCATGCGTAGACCTTCACCCCCGCACGCGATTTCAGCTGCCAGGCGACGCGACTGAACAGGTCCGCGCGCATCGGCAGGTGGCGGTTGGGGAAGTACAGTGCATCGGCGGTGTTGTTGCCGTCCGGATCGGCGAACGCCTGCAGGTAGACGTGCGTCGGTGCGATGCGCTTGACCCGCTCGATCAGTGCATCCAGATTGCGCGCCTGCTGTGCGGGCTCGGGGTCGTAGACATCATCCAGGTCGATCTGCAGGGCACGGATGCCATCGAGTGCGACGTCGCGGCGCAGCTCGTAGGCCAGTCCTTCCACGGTCGGGTTGTCGCTGACCAGGAAGCGCGCCAGGCCATGCAGGTCGCTGGCCACCGGCGTGCTGCGGCCCTCCAGATCGAAGGACACCGGCATGCCCAGCTGCTCGGCGATGTCGTTGCTCAACTGGTTGTAGGCCGCGTATGGCCAGACGATGGCGCGCGGGCGCACGCCCAGATGCTGCTCGATGCGCTGCACGCTGCGCGAGAGATCGGCGCGCAAGCGTTGCGCGTACTGCGCCTCGCTCTCATAGCTGCGCGTGGCGGGGTTGTAAACGCGGGTCACGACAGCCGGGGTGGAGTTCCCCTGTGGGTTGGCGAGCACCCCGTGGTGCAGGTCGTCGGTATGGCTGGCCACTTCGATCAGGCCGCTGTCGTGCATCTGCTTCAGCTGTGCCCAGGTGATGAAGTCGTCGCGGCCGAACGGCCGGTAGCCATAGTCGATGGTGCGGCCAGGTGCCATGTCCACATAGTCGGTGATCACCGCCACCAGCGCCGGATAGCGGTAAGCCTGCAGCAACGGGAAGGCCTTGTCGTAGACGCTGCGCAGGCCGTCATCGAAGGTCAGCAGTACCGGTTTCGGTGGCAGCGTGGCGCGTCCCCGGGAGGCGTCGATCACCTGCGACAGCGACACCGGGTGGTAACCGTGTGCCCCCAGCCAGTCCAGATGGGCGGCGAAGTTCTGCGTGCTCACCGCATAGGTATCGGCATCCCCCTTGGCTGCGACCTGGTCGCGGATGTCGTGGTAGCTGAGGATCAGCAGGCCGTTGTCGATCGCATCGAGATGCAGGGCCTGCTGCGCGAAGGCCGGCGGCGCAGCCGACAGCAGCAGGAGCACGATCAGGCGCAGGATGCGGGTCATGTCAGTCTCCCCAGCGCAGTGCGGCTTCGAAGCCGATATGACGCTCGCGGTGGCCGTCGTAGACCGGCCGCGACCAGCGCACGCCATACTCGAACACGCGGCCCTGGCCGATCTGCCACTCGTGCATGTAGGACACCGACGGCACCAGTGCACTGCCGAAGCCGTCCTGCCAGTAATCGCCCAGCGAGACGGTCAGCCGGTGGCGGAAGTGGCGTTCGTAGTGGCGCCACAACTGCTGGTCGATGCGCAGGCCGATCTCGACCATGCGATCACGCTTCGGGTTGAAGTAGGAAGCATCATCGCGGCTGCCGCGACTGGTGTAGGCACTGCCCAGGCCATCGATCAGCCACCGTGGACGTGTCAGCAGCCGCTGCTCGACGCTGGTGCTGAACAGTTCGCGATGATTGCCGTCGTCGTAGCGGAAGCGGCTGGCGCCGAACATCCAGTGGGTGCGTTCGCTGCGCCGGTAGTCCACCTGCGCACTCACGCTGTCGGCAGTGATGCCGGCCACGCGCGCCTGCATTGATGCATCTGGATCATTGCGTGCGGCGGTCAGTCCGGCATGCCAGTGGTCGTTGAACTGCCAGCCCGCGCCGACGCGCAGGCCGGTATCACCGATGTGGTCGTTGGCACGCAGCACCGCCGCCTCCGCATCCAGCCGGCCGAAGCGGTAACGCACGCCGGCGCCCAGCCACAGCGGATCGATGCGCTGGTCCTGGAAGTCGATCGAACGCCGGTCTGCGAGCGCAAACAACCGCCAGCGGTCATCGAGGATCGGTGTCTCCACTTCAAGACCGTAATGGCGGTCGTTGTTGCCCAGTGGCGAAGTGCCGCCACCGCCGGAGCTGCGGCCGATGTCGGTCCATGCCTTCAGCTGCCAGCCGCGATGTGCACGCCAGGCCTGGTCCATGCGTTCGACGGCGGGCTGGGTGGGGTAGCGCGCGACCAGATCGTCGTGCAGCGGTCGCGCCAGGTCATCGCGCTGCAGGGCGACGTAGGCTTCCTGCATGCCCAGCCGTGGCTCGATGTCGCGCGGGTCCAGCGCATGCGCCATCTGTTGCCGTTGCAGCGCCCTGCGTGGCCAGCCGCGCATCATGTACACGCTGCCCAGCGCGCTCTGCAGGCCGCCGTTGCCCGGTGCGATGTCGACCATCGATTCCAGATCGCGCTGCGCGGTGGGCAGGTCACCGCTGTAGGCGCGCACCATCGCCAGGTTGAGGTCGGCTTCGTAGCGCGACCAGTTTGGATACGGCGACTTGCCGTTGCTCCAGCGCCAGGCAGGTTCCTTGTCGCGCCACGCCTGCAGCAGGTCGACGGCCTTTTCCTGCTGCTCGCTTTCCAGGTAGGCGTAAGCCAGTTCCGAATGCGAGGCGTCGCGCGTCGGATCGCCTGCGACGGCCGCCTGCAGCACCGGAATGGCTTCTTCCGGATGCAGCGTGCCCATCAGCGAATCGCCGACCGCAGGCAGAACATAGTCGGGCAGGGCATGGCCTTCAGCCTGCAGTGCGCGGGCTTCCTCTCGCACCTGCGCATGGCGGCCCAGCCGGTTGAGCAGGATCAGCCGGTCCATGCGGATGCGCAATGGCGCCTGCACAGGTGGGGGGCCTTCGCTGCCCAGATAGCGCTGCATGCGCGCCAGGGTCGATTCGGCTTCTTCCAGCCGGCTGTCTTCGCTGCTGCTGTAGGCCAGGCTCCAGACCACCAGCTTGGCCAGGTAGTCGCCTTCGATGCGTTGCTTCTGAGCAGCGTCGAACAGTTGCGGGCGCTGCTGGTACAGCTCCCAGGCGCGCCAGGCATTGCCGATGTCGCCCAGGGTCAGGACGCGCAGCTTGAACAGCAGGTCGTCGTTGGGCTGCTGCTGGCTGGCGCGCTCGATCGCGCCGAGCGCATCCAGCCAACGGGCCTGGTCGCGGTAGCGGCCGATCTCGGCCAGGGCCGCCTCGCGGTCAGGCGGGGCAGCGCTGCTGGCCCAGGCCAGGGCGGTACAGGCAAGGCCGACGCAGAGCGCCAGCCGGCGGTGGACAACCATTGGGGGCCCCCTTGGCTTCCGAACCAGACAACCTGAAAAATGTGACGCACATCACATGCCAGATTCTGGGATGGCCGTGGCCTGCGTCACTCCCCTCGCGAACTCCCATCCAGCAGGGATGGGCGAAACCAGGACAGCGACCTGCAATGTCTTGTCTGAAACGAGAGTCCCCCGCACACCGAGTGGTGGCCTGGGCGGCGCTGCCGCCCCCATGCCCGATGCCGGCACGCGGCAAGGATGGGCATTCGTGGGCACTATCCGCCCGGAATTGTCAGCCCGGCGTCAAAATGCGCAGACGGGCTGACGAGCGGTAGGTGGGGCCGGTTGCGAGGCCCCACGTGGCTTACCAGAGGTCTTCCAGCTTGCGCGGCTTGCAGGCCACCCAGGAGGCGCACAGCATCAGGGTGGCGCAGCCGAACAGGAAGCTGAATGGGATCGTCCAGCCGTCGCTGACGGTGTGCAGCCAGCCGACCAGGAACGGCCCCAGGCAGCTGAAGCTGTAGCCCACGCCCTGCATGAACCCGGACAGCGCGGCCGAGCCGGTGGGGGTGCGGGTGCGCAGGTTGATCAGGGTCAGCGCCAGCGGGAAGGTGGACGGACCGACGCCGAGCAGGCAGGCCCACAGCAGCGGCGCCTTCATCGGGGCCACAAGCAGGCCGGTAAAGGCGATCACGAACGAGAAGAAACCGATCAGCACCAGCGGGAACGGGTTCTGCAGGCGCACCGCCATCGACGGAATGACCAGCGACGGCAGCAGGCCCAGTGCCGAGAACACGGCGACCATCACGCCGCCGAACGCGGGCGTGCCACCGGCCTCGACCACGATGCGCGGCAGCCAGGTGAACATCGAATAGGTCATCAGCGAGGTCATGCCGAACATGAGCGTCATGCTCCAGCCCAGCGACGTGCGCCAGACCTTGCCGTGCGGCTGTGCGGTGGGATCGGTGGCGTCGGCCTGCGGCTTCGGTGCGCGCCTGGCCAGCAGCAGCCACGGCAGGGCGGCGGCCAGCGCCAGCAGCGCCCACATGCCCAGCGACACGCGCCAGCCCGCAGCATTCGCCACCGGCACTGCCAGCAGCGCCGGCAGCATCGTGCCCAGCTGCAGCACGCTGATGTACAGCGTGCTCATGGTGCCAACCTTGTTGGCGAAATAGCGCTTCACCAGCGGCGGCACCACCACGTTGCCGATGCCCATGCCGGCCAGTGCAACCACCGAACCGAGCAGCAGCGTGCCGACGTTGCCGGCGCTGGAACGCAGCAGCAGGCCGGCCATCGCCATCACCATCGCCAGCAGCGTGGTGCGTTCCAGGCCCAGGCGCCGCGCCAATGCCGGCGTGGCCACGCCGAACAGCGCGAACGAGGCGGTCGGCAGCATGCCCAGCACGCCGGTCATGGTGGTGCCGAAGCCGAACTGCTGGCCGAGCACGTCCAGCAGCGGGGTGATCGAGGTGACCGCAGTGCGCAGGTTGACCGCTGCCAGCAGGATCGCGGCAAACGCGAGGACACGACCGTGCAGCAGCGACGGCGAATCGGAAGGGGAGGAACTCATCGGTGGTCCTTGCAGGTGTCGCACGCCGCAGCAACGGCATGCAGCGCCGGCATCGGTCTACGCCGAAGCGGCAGGTGGGGGGGGGGCTGCAGGAGGGCCGGCAGCGCGGCCATTGTACGTGCGCTGCGCGGCAAGGTCCCGTCACGCGGGCGGCCTGGCGCTTGATACAAAAAAACCCGGAGGACAGTGATGTCTTCCAGGCTTCTTGGTGACCACCGAAGTGGTCGGGGAGACAGGATTCGAACCTGCGACCTCTACGTCCCGAACGTAGCGCTCTACCAGACTGAGCTACACCCCGAAGGGAGCCGCCTATTCTAGCGATTCACCCCGATGGCGGCAAGGGGTGAATGCTGTTTTCTTCACACTGCCGAAGCAGTGCCACTTCAGGGAACAAAAAAGCCTGGACGACTTCACCAGGCTTCAATGCGACCACTTGAGTGGTCGGGGAGACAGGATTCGAACCTGCGACCTCTACGTCCCGAACGTAGCGCTCTACCAGACTGAGCTACACCCCGAAGGAGCCGCCTAAGATACCGTGTGAAGGCCCTGTCGGCAACCCTTTTTTACAGTTTCAATGCACGTCGTTGTCGGTGCGGGCGCTTTCGCGCGCTTCGAACCACATCCCGTTGAGGATGGCCACGACCGAGGCCAGTCCGGCACCGAGAATCCAGGCGAAATACCACATGGTCAATCTCCTATGTTCAAGGGATGTGCCGGCCGTGGGCCGGCACACCGGCAATCAGTAAGCGTTGGGGTTGTCGCCCATTTCCTCGACCGTCGTCTTGCCCTTCAGTACGCGGTACACCCAGGTGGTGTAAGCGATGATGATCGGCAGGAAGATGGCCGTAGCCAGCAGCATGACCCACAGCGTCAGATGGCTGGACGAGCTGTCCCAGACAGTCAGGCTGGAGGTGGGCTGGCTGGAGGACGGCAGCAGGAACGGGAAGATCGCAAAGCCGACGGTCAGGATGATGCCGGCGATCGAGGCGCCCGAGGCGATGAAGGCCAGGCCACCACGACGTGCGCGCAGCAGTACCGCGCTGGCCAGTGCGCCCAGCAGGCCCAGCACCGGGAACACCAGCGTCGCCGGCATGGAGCTGTAGTTGCGCAGCCAGCCACCGGCGGCCGTGCCCAGTTCGGCGGTCTTCAGCAGCGGATTGGTCGGGCCATCGGTGACCACCTGCGAGGTGATCTGGTAACCCGGCAGGCCGAAGGCCACCCAGGCACCGGCGACAGCGAACAGCACGAAGCTGATGATGGCGGCGACGCTGCCGTAACGTGCGGCACGTTCGGCCACCGGGCCGTCGGTCTTGATCACCAGCATGGCCGCACCATGCGAAACCAGCATGGCCACGCTGATCAGGCCGGCGATGAGCGCGAACGGGGTGAGCAGGCCGAAGAACGAACCGGTGTAGGTCACGCGCAGGGTGTCATCGAAGTGGAACGGCACACCCAGCAGCACGTTGCCCACGGCGACGCCGGCAATCAGGCCCGGCAGCAGGCCGCCGATGAACAGCACGCGGTCCCAGTTGTCGCGCCAGCGCTTGGACGGCAGCTTGCTGCGGTACTTGAAGCCGACCGGGCGCAGGATCAGCCCGAACAGCATCGCAAACACCGCCAGGTAGAAGCCGGAGAAGCTGACCGCATACAGCGGCGGCCATGCGGCGAAGATCGCGCCACCACCCAGCACCAGCCAGACCTGGTTGCCTTCCCACACCGGGCCGACGGTGTTGATCACCAGCCGGCGTTCTTCATCGGTCTTGGCCACGAACGGCAGCAGTGTGCCGACACCAAGATCGAAACCATCCATCACGGCCCAGCCGATCAGCAGGATGCCGAGCAGCAGCCACCAGATCACGCGGAGCGTGGTGTAATCAAGTGCAATGAATTCCATCTGGATTCTCCTGCCTCAGGCCTGGCCGGGGGCGACTGCATTGGGGGAAGCGGGGCGGATATCGGCCTGCAGCGAGGGCAGGATGTCGTCCGGACCCTTGCGGACCGCCTTCAGCATCAGCTTGATCTCGATGATCAGCAGCACCGTATACAAGCTGGTGAACACCGCCAGCGTGGTCAGGATTTCATGCAGTGCCAGGCCCGATGCCGCGTAGAAGGTGGGCAGCACACCATCCACCGCCCACGGCTGGCGGCCGTACTCGGCGACGAACCAACCGCACTCGATCGCGATCCACGGTGCCGGCAGCGACCACACGGCCAGCTTCAGGAACCAGCGCTTGTCCTGGAAGTTGTTGCGGCACGAGAAGTAGAACGCCAGTGCGAAGAAGGCGATCAGGTAGAAGCCCAGGCCCGCCATGATGCGGAAGGTCCAGAACAGCGGGGCCACGCGCGGGACGGTATCCATCGCGGCCTTGGAGATTTCCTCCGGCGTCGCGTTGAGGATGTCTTCGCGGTAGCGCTTCAGCAGCAGGCCGTGGCCGAGATCCTGCCAGTGGCGATCGAACATCTCGCGTGCTTCGAGGTCGTTCCGGTTCTTCTTCACGCGTTCCAGTGCGCCATAGGCGATCTGGCCGCCGCGGATGCGGTGCTCGGCACGCTCCACCAGTTCCAGGATGCCCGGGATCGGCTGGTCCAGCGAACGGGTGGCGATCAGGCCCATCAGGTACGGAATCTTCACCGCGTAGTCGTTCTGGTGGGTGTCCTGGTTGGGAATGCCGAAGGCGGTGAAGTCGGCCGGTGCACGCTCGGTTTCCCACATTGCTTCGATCGCGGCCAGCTTCATCTTCTGGTGTTCGCTGGCGGCGTAACCACTCTCGTCACCCAGCACCACCACCGACAGCGAGGACAGCAGGCCGAAGGCTGCGGCCACCGCGAACGAACGGCGGGCCATGTCCCGATGCTTGTTGCGCAGCAGGTACAGGGCGCTGATCGACATCACGAAGATCGCACCGGTCACGTAGCCGGCACTGACGGTGTGCACGAACTTGGCCTGGGCCACCGGGTTCAGCAGAACCGCAGCGAAGTCGACCACTTCCATGCGCATCGTTTCCGGGTTGAACACCGCACCGGTCGGGTTCTGCATCCAGCCGTTGGCGATCAGGATCCACACCGCCGACAGGTTGGTGCCCAGCGCCATCAGCCAGGTCACAGTGAGGTGCTTGACCGGGCTCAGGCGCTTCCAGCCGAAGAAGAACAGGCCGATGAAGGTCGCTTCCAGGAAGAACGCCATCAGGCCTTCGATGGCCAGCGGCGCACCGAAGATGTCGCCCACGTAGTGGCTGTAGTACGACCAGTTCATGCCGAACTGGAACTCCATCACCAGGCCGGTGGCCACGCCGATGGCGAAGTTGATGCCGAACAGGGTGCCCCAGAACAGGGTCATCTGCCGCCAGACCTGCTTGCGGGTCATCACGTACACGCTCTCCATGATGGCCACCATGAAGGACAGGCCAAGCGTGAGCGGGACGAATAGGAAGTGGTACATCGCGGTCAGAGCGAATTGCAGCCGCGACAGTTCTACGACTGTCTGATCAATCATGGCCTGGCTACCTCGTTGGATAGTGCCGTTGCAGGTGGCGGGAAGGGTGGTCTACGGGGTGAATGATGTGACCGACTACTTCAAACAGCCTTGATCCAGATCAATGTATGAATGGGTATTCAGGAGGATCGTATGCCAACCCGATGAAGACTGCGACCGCCGGCCGCAGGGGGAGGCTGTTGCCTGCGCCTACAATGCCGTGTCTCCCCTGTTACCCGTGAAGACCCCTTGAGCGCTGCCGAAACGACCCCTGACGGCCTTTCCCCGGAAGCCGAAACGACCCGCCAGCGGCGTGCCCGCACCGCCTGGCTGGCCGATCTTGCGCGCTCCGCTCGAGGTCGCCAGCGGCTGGCGGCGCTGTGCATCAGCCTGTCCGGCGCGCTGCTGATCGGCCAGGCCGCTGCCATCGCCTGGCTGGTGCAGCAGGTGCTGGTGGAACGCGCACCGCTGGCGTCGGGCCTGCCGGTGCTCGCTGGGCTGGCGGTGATCCTGGTGCTGCGCACGCTGCTGGGCAGCGCCACCCAGGCGGCTGCCGGTGATGTGGCCGATGCCGCGCGGTTGGCGCTGCGCGAGCGTGTGTTCGCGCGCCTGCTTGGACATGGGCCGCTGTGGCTGCGCCAGCGCCGCACCGGCGAGCTGGGCGAACTGATGCTGCATCACGGTGATGCGATCGAGAGCTATTACAGCGGCTTCCTGCCGGTGCGCACCGAAGTGGTGGTGGTGCCGCTGCTGATCCTGGCCGCAGTGGCCTGGGTGGATTGGGTGGTGGCGCTGATCCTGCTGTTCACCGCACCGCTGGTGCCGTTCTTCATGATGCTGGTGGGCTGGGGCGCTGAAGCCGCCGGCCGTGCGCAGCTGGGCGAGCTGGCGCGGATGAGCGGCCACTTCGCCGACCGCATCAAGGGTCTGGGCCTGCTGCGCCTGTATGGCCGCGGCGAGGCCGAACTGGACGGCATCGCGGCCGCCGCCGAAGGCGTGCGCGTGCGTACGATGAAGGTGCTGCGCATCGCCTTCCTGTCGTCCACGGTGCTGGAATTCTTCGCCTCGGTGAGCGTGGCGATGGTTGCGCTGTACCTGGGCCTGAGTTATCTGGGCCTGATGACGCTGCATGCAGCAGTGCCGACGCTGGGCGCTGGGCTGTTCTGCCTGCTGCTGGCGCCGGAGTTCTACGCGCCGCTACGGCGTCTGGCCGCGCACTACCACGATCGTGCCAACGCACTGGCTGCCGCCGCCGAGGTGGAGCGCCTGCTGCAGTCGCTGCCCGATGAGCAGGGCCTGATCGAGAACGAGATCGCGCCGCTGGCGGTGGAGCCGTCCGAGGCCGCATTGCCGCCGCTGCAGGCGCAGGGGCTGGTGCTGCGCCCGTTGGGCGCGCCGCACGACGTGCTGCAGGATCTGGATGTGCTGCTGGAACCGGGCCAGCGCCTGGCCCTGGTCGGCCCCAGCGGATCCGGCAAGAGCACGCTGCTGGAAGCACTGGCCGGATGGTTGCCGCCGCGTGCCGGCAAGCTGCAGCTGCGTCCCGGCGTGCAGGTGGCCTATGCCAGCCAGCGGCCGTACCTCTTCCACGGCAGCATCGCCGACAACCTGCGCCTGGCCGATCCCGGTGCCAGCGATGCGCGGTTGCGCGCAGTGGCCGAGGCCTCGCAGGTGCTGCAGTTCGCACAGCGCCTGCCGCAGGGGCTGGATACCGTGATCGGCGAGCGCGGCTTCGGCCTGTCCGGTGGTGAAGCACGCCGCATCGGTCTGGCCCGCCTGCTGCTGCGCGACCCGCAGGTGCTGCTGCTGGACGAACCGACTGCGTTCCTCGATGCCGATACCGAAGCCGCGCTGTTGCGCAGCCTGGCCGCCTATGCACGTGGACGCAGCGTGGTGGTCGCCACCCACAGCCCTGCGGTGATCGCGTGGGCTGACCGTTGCCTGCTGTTGCCGGAAGGCCGCCTGGTCGAGCCGGCACAGGCGGTGCGCGCATGAGCCGTTCGCCTGATTCGCTGCGCGCGGTGTTCCTGCGCCATCGCCCGCGCCTGCTGCTGACCGTGCTGCTGCTGTGGATCACGATGCTGGCCGGCACCGCCCTGCTGGGCCTGTCCGGTGGCTTCCTGACCGCCGCTGCGCTGGCCGGTGCGGCCGGGCTGGCGCAGGGCTTCAACTTCTTTTCGCCGTCGGCCGGCATCCGCGGCCTGACCATGGCGCGCATCGTGTCGCGTTACTTCGAAAAGCTGGTCGGCCACGATGCCACGCTGCGCATCGCCCGCGACCTGCGCGTGTGGTTCTTCCGCCGCGCGCTGCCACTGGCACCGGCGCGGCTGGGGGCCACGCGTACCGGCGAACTGCTGGCACGCCTGCTGGGTGACATCAATGAGGTGGATGGCCTGCTGGTGCGTGCGATCGGGCCGCTGGTGGCGCTGGGCGCGCTGACGCTGGTGGCGATCGCCTCGGCCGCTGTGATCCTGCCGTCTGCGGCGGTACTGCTGGCGGTGCTGGCGCTGCTGATCGCCTTCGGTGTGCCGTGGCTGGGCGTGCGCGGTCGCGACGATGAGGAGGCCGATCGTGCCGCGCATCGTGCTGCCCTGCGTACCGCAGCCTTCGAAGGACTGGAGGGCGCGGGTGATCTGGCCGCGTTGCATGCCGGTGCAGCGTGGCAGTTGAAGGTGCGCGTGGCCGCCAAGCAGCTGGCTTCGCGGGATCGTCGTCGGCGCTGGCGCCTGATCGCGGCCTCGACCCTGCATGGCCTGGTCGCCGGACTGGGCCTGGTGGCGATGCTGGCGTTGGCCCTGCATGCGGCCGAACAGCAGCGCATCGCGCCGGAAATGGCGGCGGGTCTGGTGTTCCTCACCGTGGCACTGATCGAACTGTGGGCCGGCATGGGCCTGGCCTGGCAGTCGCTGCAGTCCGGGCGCATCGCCGCCGATCGCCTGCAGGCCATCGTCGAGCAACCGCCGACGGTGGAGGACCCGCAGGCGCCGCAGGCGGTGCCGCAGGCCGCGCGCGTGCATTGGGATGACGTGCACTTCCAGTGGCCCGGTGCGGCGCGGCCGGTGTTGTCCGGCCTGCAGCTGACCCTGGCGCCGGGCGAGCGGATCGCGATTCGCGGCGACAGCGGCAGTGGCAAGACCACCCTGTCGAGCCTGCTGCTGCGGCTATGGGATCCGCAACAGGGACGGTTGACCTACGGGGGCCGCGACCTGCGTGATTTCGCCCAGGCCGACTGGCACCGGCAACTGGCGTGGCTGCCGCAGAACGCGCCGGTGTTTGCCGGCAGCGTGGCCGAGAACCTGCGATTGGGTGATCCCGATGCCAGTGACGCAGCGTTGTGGGCGGTGCTGCGTCGCGTGCGCCTGGGTGAGTGGGCCGAGCGCAACGGTGGCCTGCAGACCTGGGTGGGCGAGAACGGCGCGACGATGTCGGCCGGCCAGGCACGACGCCTGGCGCTGGCGCGCGCGCTGCTGCGCAATGCGCCGATCCTGCTGCTGGACGAACCGACCGAAGGCCTGGACGTGGATACCGCACGTGCGTTGCTGCAGGACCTCTCCGGGTTGCTGGACGGGCGCAGCCTGCTGATGATCACCCACGACGACCTGCCCGACGGCGTGGTGGATGCGCAGTACCGGTTGCGTGATGGGGGAGTGGTGCGCGAAGCGTGAATGGTAGTGCCGGCCGCTGGCCGGCAACCTCATGGCGCTTGATATGGATACGCAATTGCCGGCCAGCGGCCGGCACTACCCATTCGAACGGTTACCGCGAGAACTCGCGCAGCATCACCGCGATCGAGGCCACGTTGGCCAGCACGCACAGCCAGAACACCCACTGGAATCCGGCTTTGCGATGCTTGTGGCGGAACAGCGCCTGGCCCAGCAGCGCGCCCGGCCAACCGCCGGCAAAGGCCAGCAACTGCAGTGTGCGCTCGGGAATCCGCCACTGCTTTCGCTGCGCCGCGCGCTTGTCGTGGCCGTACAGGCCGAACGACACTGCGCTGGCGAGCAGGCACCAACCGCCCAGCCACAGCGGCAGCACGCCGCTGACCGTCAGTGCGATCAACGCACCGAATGCGGCCAGCGCGAGGTTACGCCGCCATGCCACTTACAGCGCGTCGAGGAAGCCGCGCACGGCCGGGCCGAAACGCTCGAAATCGACGAGGAAGGCGTCATGGCCCTGCGGCGACTCCAGGCCGATGAAGCGCGCATCGGCACCGCCGGCGCGCAGGCCGTCGGCGACCTGTTGCTGCTGCTGCACCGGGAACAGGATGTCGGTGTTGGCGCCGATCGCCAGCGCCTTCTCCACCCGGATCTTCGCCAGCCCGGCCAGCACGTCGCCGTCGGCATACTCAGCCAGGTCGAACCAGTCCATCGAACGGCTCAGGTACAGATAGCAGTTCGGATCGAAGAAGCGCACGAAGCGCCGTGCATGGCCTTCCAGATAGCTTTCCACCTGGAATTCGAGGCCGAACGGATCGTCGTCGGCCTGGTCCGAATCCAGCCGCACGCGGCCGAAGCGGCCATCCCATTCCAGTGCCGAACGGTAGGTGATCACGCCCAGCTTGCGCGCCATGCGCATGCCGGACTCGGGATACTCGGCATCGTCGTAGTGGCCGCCATTCCAGCGTGGATCAAGGCGGATCGCCTCGCGCTGCAGCGAACGGATCGCGATCGAGAACGGCAGTGCCTGCGCACTGCCGGAAATGTTGACGTGGCTGCGCGCAATGCCCGGGTGCAGCATCAGTACCGCGAGTGCGGTCATGCCGCCCATTGAATTGCCGACCACGCAGGCCAGCTGTTCGATGCCCAGGGCACGCACGACTTCGATCGCGGCGCGTGCGCCGTCTTCGATCGACAGCTCGGGGAAGTCGAGGCGATACGGTTGGCCCGTGGCCGGGTTGAGCGAGGCGGGACCGGTCGAGCCCTTGCAGCTGCCCAGCGAATTCACGCATACCACGTACCAGCGGTGGGTATCGATCGGCTTGCCGGGGCCGACCATGCCTTCCCACCAGCCCACTGCGGGGTTGGCGTCATTGGCCGCGGCGTGTGCATCCGGCGACAGGCCGGTCACGATCAGGATCGCGTTGCTGGCGTCGGCGGCCAGCGTTCCCCAGGTTTCGTAGGCCACGCGTGCGCCATGCAGGGCGCCACCGCGCTTGAACGGGAACGGCGAGGGCAGGGCGTGGAAGCGGGTGCCGGGCGGGATGAATTCGGTCATGCAGTCATTCTAGCGGGGCCGCATGTGGAGCTGGCGACACGCTGGTTTCCATCGGCGATGCACCCGGTAGCTGTCTCTTATACACATCT
>NZ_JCAFWP010000029.1:0-65396 GCF_059295135.1 Stenotrophomonas sp. INTA L402-1 | reverse complement strand
CCAGAAAGCTGGCCAGGATCGCCTGGGGTGTCTTCAAAAGCGGCCGGGACTTCGATCCGGCCATGCTGAAGGTGGGTCAAGCCTGCTTCCAGCAGGCTTGACCGCGAACATAGGATCTCGACTCTACGGAACAACCTGTTACCCATACGGGGCATGTCCCCGTCACCGCTGCATGCGATGCTGACCACCTGATCCCTGCCAGCGAGAACGCCCGCATGACCACCATCATCGCCCCGCGCGTGCACGACATCGGCGGACTCGAAGTCCGCCGGGCCGTCCCGACCCTGCAGGCCCGCAGCATCGGCTCGTTCGTGTTCGTCGACCAGATGGGCCCAGCACTCATGCACCCCGGCACCGCCATCGACGTGCGCCCGCATCCGCATATCGGCCTGGCTACCGTCACCTACCTGTGGTCGGGCGCGATCGGCCACCGCGACACGCTGGGTTCGGATCAGGTGATCCGTCCCGGTGACGTCAACTGGATGACCGCCGGCCGCGGCATCGCCCATTCCGAGCGTACGCCGCAGCCGGACCGCGACCATGACAACCCCATCCACGGCATGCAGACCTGGGTGGCGCTGCCGAAATCGCATGAGGAAATCGAACCGGCGTTCTACCACCATGCCGCAGCCACCCTGCCCGAGCAGCGCCGCAATGGTGTCTGGCTGCGGGTAATCGCCGGCCGCGCTTACGGTGAGGAGTCGCCGGTCAAAGTATTCGCCGACACCCTCAACGTAGCGATCGACCTCGACCCGGATGCGGAGATCGATATCGACAATGGCCACCGCGAGCGCGCGCTGTACATCCTCGAGGGCGAGGCGCAGCTGGACGGCGTTGACATCCCCGCCCAGCACCTGGTGATCCCCGAAGCCGGTGCGACAGGCCGCCTGCGTGCGAAGACGCCGGTGAAGGCGATGTTGTTCGGTGGCGAGCCGCTGGATGGCCCGCGTCACCTGTGGTGGAACTTCGTGTCCAGCTCGAAGGAACGTATCGAACAGGCCAAGCACGACTGGGAAGCCGGCCGCTTCGGCACCATTCCGGGCGACGACAAGGAATTCATCCCGCTGCCGCAGTACTGAACATCGCGTGTTGCACACATCCGAAGGTGTATCCCTGCACCCGGCGTTGACACTACAGTCACCCGCTGATCATTGAAATGTGACATAAATCACACTTTCGACCGTCAAAGGAGTGCAACACATGAGCATGGGTAAACGCTTGTCCGCCGAGTTCCTCGGCACGTTCTGGCTGGTTCTGGGTGGCTGTGGCAGTGCCGTGCTGGCCGCCAAGTTCGGCGGTGACGGCAATCCGCTGGGTATCGGTTTCCTCGGCGTTGCGCTGGCCTTCGGCCTGACCGTGGTGACCGGCGCCTATGCGTTCGGCCATATCTCCGGCGCGCACTTCAATCCGGCGGTCAGTGTCGGCCTGTGGGCCGGCGGTCGTTTCCCGACCAAGGACCTGATCCCGTACATCATCGCCCAGGTCGCCGGCGGCCTGCTGGCCGGCTTCATCCTGCTGCAGATCGCATCGGGCGCCAGCGGCTTCGCCATTGATGGCAGCCAGGCCGGTGCATTCGCCAGCAACGGCTACGGCGCGCTGTCCCCCGGCGGCTACAGCGTGGCCGCGGCCTTCCTGTGCGAAGTGGTGCTGACCGCCGTGTTCCTGATCGTGATCATGGGCGCCACCCACGGCAAGGCACCGGCCGGGTTCGCCCCGCTGGCGATCGGCCTGTCGCTGACCCTGATCCACCTGATCAGCATCCCGGTCACCAACACCTCGGTGAACCCGGCCCGTTCCACGGCGGTGGCCTTCTTCGCCGGCAGCGGCGCGGTCAGCCAGCTGTGGCTGTTCTGGGTCGCCCCGCTGCTGGGCGGCGCGATCGGTGGCATCATCTACAAGTGGATCGGCAACGACCGCTGAGGCCCGTGCGGACCATTGCGGCCGACCATCGGCCGCAATGGTTACGCGTGTAACCGCGATTTGTGCGATCGCTCACGTTCCGTTAAGGTTGAGTTGACCGTCCGTGCACATGCCGGCCGGGGCGGCATCCGGGGATGGGATGCCAAGGCTGCCGGTCCATCCGGCGGAGCCAACGACACACCACCTTGGGGGATGCATGAAGTTCGCGCCTGTAGTGTTGTCGAGCCTGCTGTTCGCGGTGGCCCAGGCCGCCGCTTCACAGGCTCCCACCGAATGTCCTTCATTGCCGGCCAGCAGCGGCCTGCAGTGGCAACAGCAGGCACAGGCCGATTTCCTGGTCTGCCGCGCCAGCACCGGCGATGGCCGCGAGGTACTGAGCCTGATGCTCAGTGCGCGCGATCCCAACCTTCCATTGAACCGCTCGCTGCGCCAGGAAAAGGGCAGCTTCGGCGGTGAATCGCTGTACTGGTACCAGCCCGATCTGGGAGGCCAGCAGCCGCCCGGCTATGCCGAGCGTCGCATCAGTGTGGTCAAGCTCGACAAAGGGCGTTACGCGCAGATTTCGCTGTATCCGGACAGCGCGCAGGAACTGGGCTCGCTGCAGCAGCTGGCGCAGGGCATGAGCCTGACCCCGTCGGCCGTGGCCGCGGGGCGCTGAAGGTGACGGGGATGACTGCCTGGCAGCATCCCCGCAATGCGAGCCGATCCGACGGTAGTGCCGGCCGCTGGCCGGCACCCCGATCCGCCTTTGTCCGAGGCTGCTGCCGGCCAGCGGCCGGCACTCCCTCAGAACTTGCCTTCCTGGAAATCGACGAAGGCCTGCATCAGTTCCTGCCGCGTGTTCATCACGAACGGCCCGTGGCGCATCACCGGTTCGCGCAGCGGACGGCCGGCCACCAGGATCAACCGCGCACCTTCGCTGCCGGCCGAGAGGTGCAACTGCTCGCCACCGCCCAGCACCGCCAGTTCCTGGCGTGCAACGTCGCGCGCGGCGTCCTGCTCACCCACGGTCATCGCACCTTCGAACACGTAGGCGAACGCGTTGTGCCCCTCCGGCAGCGCATAGGTCCAGGCCCGGTCGGGCGCCAGCGTGATGTCGAGGTAGAGCGGATCGGTGGCCGGCTGCACGATCGGGCCATCGGTGCCGTCCACGCTGCCGGCAATCACCTTCACCTCCACGCCCGGCTCCGGGTGCACCACGGGAATGCGCTCGGGTGCGAATTCCTGGTACTTCGGCTCGGTCATCTTCTCCTTCGCCGGCAGGTTCACCCACAGCTGGAACCCGCGCATCTGCCCGCTTTCCTGCTCGGGCATCTCCGAATGCACCAGGCCACGGCCAGCGGTCATCCACTGCACGCTGCCCGGGGTCAGCAGGCCTTCGTTGCCATGGTTGTCGCGATGCCGCATGCGCCCGTCGAGCATGTAGGTGACGGTCTCGAAACCACGGTGCGGGTGTTCCGGGAAGCCGGCGATGTAGTCCTCGGCGCGGTCGGTACCGAACTCATCAAGCAGCAGGAACGGATCCAGGTCGGGCAGCGTCGGGCCGCCGATGACGCGGGTCAGGCGCACGCCGGCACCGTCGGAGGTGGGCATGCCACGGATGGTGCGCAGTACGCGGACCGGTTCGGGAAAGCTCATGGCGACTCCTGTTGGATGGGTGCCACTGAAGATGGACGCCACACGGCCGTAGGCCAATGGATGGCTCCGCAACCGATTGTTCCATCCCTGATGTTCGCTGCACGTCAGCGCAGCCGCCGTACGACCAAAGTACTACCGCCGATTCGTCCTGTGCCAATTGACCCTGTCGTGGGCAAGCAGGACTCTTTGTCTGTCTTTCCGGGAGAGAGCACCTCATGAAAGGGTTTTCCAAACTGGGCTGGGCGGTACTCGCTCTGCTCGGCGCGTTCTGTCTGGGCACCGTGGCGCTGCGCCGCGGCGAACACATCAATGCCCTGTGGATCGTCGTCGCGGCGGTGTCGCTGTACCTCGTCGCCTATCGCTTCTACAGCCTGTTCATCGCCAACAAGGTGATGCAGCTGGATCCGACCCGGGCCACCCCGGCGGTGATCAACAACGATGGCCTGGACTACGTTCCGACCAACAAGCACGTGCTGTTCGGCCACCACTTCGCCGCCATTGCCGGCGCCGGCCCGCTGGTCGGCCCGGTCCTGGCCGCGCAGATGGGCTACCTGCCCGGCCTGCTGTGGCTGGTGGTGGGCGTGGTGTTGGCCGGTGCGGTGCAGGACTTCATGGTCCTGTTCCTGTCCAGCCGCCGCAATGGCCGCTCGCTGGGTGACCTGGTAAGAGAAGAGATGGGCCAGGTGCCCGGCACCATCGCGCTGTTCGGTGCGTTCCTGATCATGATCATCATCCTGGCAGTGCTGGCGATGGTGGTGGTCAAGGCGCTGGCCGAAAGCCCGTGGGGCATGTTCACGGTGATCGCGACGATGCCCATCGCGATCCTGATGGGCGTGTACATGCGCTACATCCGCCCCGGCAAGATCGGCGAGATCTCGGTGGTTGGCCTGATCCTGCTGCTGGCCGCGATCTGGTACGGCGGCAAGGTCGCCGCCGATCCGGTCTGGGGCCCGGCCTTCACCTTCACCGGCACCCAGATCACCTGGATGCTGATCGGCTACGGCTTCGTCGCCTCGGTGCTGCCGGTGTGGCTGCTGCTGGCCCCGCGTGATTACCTGTCGACCTTCCTCAAGATCGGCACCATCATCGCGCTGGCCATCGGCATCCTGGTGGTGATGCCGGAACTGAAGATGCCGGCGCTGACCCAGTTCGCCGCCAGCGGCGACGGCCCGGTGTGGAAGGGCGGCATGTTCCCGTTCCTGTTCATCACCATCGCCTGTGGCGCGGTCTCCGGTTTCCATGCACTGATTTCCTCCGGCACCACGCCGAAGCTGCTGGCCAATGAAGCGCACATGCGCTACATCGGCTACGGCGGCATGCTGATGGAATCGTTCGTCGCGGTGATGGCGCTGGTGGCGGCCTCGATCATCGATCCGGGCATCTATTTCGCGATGAACAGCCCGGCGGCGGTGATCGGTGCCGATGCGGCCTCGGCCGCGCACTACATCACCAACACCTGGGGCTTCACCATCACCCCCGAGCAGCTGACCGCGACTGCGGCGGCGATCGGTGAACCGACCATCCTGCATCGTGCAGGTGGCGCGCCAACACTTGCGGTAGGCATCGCGCAGATCCTGCACGAAGCGATTCCCAGTGGCAGCGACGCGATGATGGCGTTCTGGTACCACTTCGCGATCCTGTTCGAAGCGCTGTTCATCCTCACCGCGGTGGACGCCGGTACCCGTGCGGGCCGCTTCATGCTGCAGGACCTGCTGGGCAACTTCGTGCCGGCCCTGAAGAAGACCGAATCGTGGACCGCCAACATCATCGGTACCGCCGGCTGCGTGGCGCTGTGGGGCTACCTGCTCTACACCGGCGTGGTCGATCCGTTCGGCGGCATCCAGACGCTGTGGCCGCTGTTCGGCATCTCGAACCAGATGCTGGCCGGCATCGCATTGATGCTGGGCACGGTGGTGCTGTTCAAGATGAAGCGTGACCGCTATGCATGGGTGACTGCGGTACCGGCGGTGTGGCTGCTGATCTGCACCACCTACGCCGGCTTCATCAAGATCTTCGACAGCAATCCGGCACAGGGCTTCCTGGCACAGGCACACAAGTTCCAGGCCGCGCTCGCCAGCGACACCATCACTGCACCGGCCAAGTCGGTGGCGCAGATGAAGCAGATCGTGGTCAACGCCTACGTCAACACCGGCCTGACCGCGCTGTTCCTGCTGGTGGTGGGCGCGGTGCTGGTGTATTCGATCAAGACCATCCTGGCGGCCCGCCGCAATCCGCAGCGCACTGACCGCGAGACCCCGTACGTGGCGCTGAAGCCGCATGAAATGGTGGATCTGTGATGAGTACCCAACTGGTTCCCGCCGGCCAGTACCAGGCGCACCGCCGCATCTGGCGGCGCTTGGTGCAGACCGCACGACTGTGCTGTGGCATTCCTGATTACGACAACTACGTCCGGCACATGCTGGAAAAACATCCGGACCAGGAGCCGATGGACTACAAGACGTTCTTCCGCGAGCGCCAGGAAGCGCGTTATGGCGGACGCAACGGTGGCCGCTGCTGTTGAGGGTTCGGTTCAACAGCGCTCGAGTGACGTTGAGTAGATCCACGCCATGCGTGGATGAAACCTGGCAGATATCGAGTTGAATCCGGGGTCAGATCCGTTTCCTCCGGGAAACGGATCTGACCCCTTCCTTGTTCATGGATACCCATGAAATGCATCCACGCATGGCGTGGATCTACGGAAGCATGACGCCAGGGCGGTCCGAACTCAGCCGGTGGCCATCCACTTCAGGATCAGGCCGGTGACGTAGGCCAGGCCCGTGCCGGTGGCATAGCCCACCGTACCCAGCAGCACGCCCACCGGCGCCAGCGTCGGATGGAACGCCGCCGCCACCACAGGGGCCGAAGCGGCTGCGCCGATGTTGCCCTGCGAACCAATGGCGAAGAAGAACAGCGGCGCGCGCAGCAGCTTGGCCACCACCCACAGCACCAGCACGTGCGTGGCCATCCAGATCGCGCCGAGCAGGAACAGCCACGGCCGATCCAGCAGCGACAGCAGGTTCATCTGCATGCCGATGCAGGCGATCAGGAAGTACAGGAACACCGTGCCCAGCCGCGAAGCGCCAGCCGCTTCCAGCCGGCGCGCACGGGTGAAGCTCAGGCCCAGGCCCATCGCCGTGGACAGCAGGATCACCCAGACGAACTGGCTGTCCAGGCTGAACTGGCTGGCCCAGCTGACATTGGCCTTGAACCAGCCCGCCAGCGGCGCGGCGATGGCATGGGCCAGGCCAACGCCGCCCAGTGCCACGCCAACGATCACCATCAGGTCGGTCATGCTGGGAATGCGCGCGTTCTGCGCCTCGTAGGCACTGATGCGCGCCTTCATCTCGTCGATGGCACGGGTGTCGGCACCATTGCGGGTGTCGATCTGCTGTGCGCGGTTGGCCAGGAACAGCAGGATCGCCATCCACAGGCTGGCACAGGCCACGTCAACCACCGCGAACTGGCCGAAGGTGGTGGCATCGGTGCCGAACACCTCGCGCATGGCGACCATGTTGGCGCCGCCACCGATCCAGCTGCCGGCCAGCGCCGCCATGCCGGCCCAGGTATCACCGGCCACGGTTTCCGGATGGATCAGCTTCATCAGCTGGAACGAAACGATGGCGCCGAGCATGATGCCGGCGGTACCGGCACAGAACACGATCAGCAGTTTCGGGCCGAGCTTGATGACGCCTTTCAGGTCGATCGACAGGGTCAGCAGGACCAGCGCGGCCGGCAGCAGCACGTCACGCGCGACCGGGTTGTACAGCGAGGTGTTGTGGCCATCGATGACACCGGCGGTGTTGTAGACGGCGGGGATGAAATAGCACAGCAGCAGGGCCGGCACCCAGGCGAAGATCTTCTTCAGCAGCGGGGTTGGACCACTGGCGGCCCAGAAGATCAGGGCCAGGGTGGCGGCAATCAGGCCCAGTCCAACGATGTCGTTGCTGATCAGGGCAGTAGCGGGTTCGGTCGGCATGGGATCCTCTGTCGATCGAAAGAGCGGAGAAAAAAAAGCGCCGCATAAGGCGGCGCAGATCGAGATTAACATTGTCTTCACGCCCGGTCATGCTGCAGTGCCGACACCCCCCATCCCGTCAGTGAGCCCACCCATGCAGCTTGGTGCCTTTTCGGTCAGCCTCTCGGTGAAGGATCTCGCGGCCTCCCGTGCCTTCTACGAAGCCCTGGGCTTCTCGGTCACCGGCGGCGATCCGGCACAGAACTGGCTGGTGATGCGCAGCAACGGCACGGTGATCGGGCTGTTCCAGGGCATGTTCGAGGGCAACCTGCTGACCTTCAACCCCGGCTGGGACCAGCACAAGCAGGAACTGCCCCACTTCCAGGATGTGCGTGAGCTGCAGGCAGAGCTGGACGCCAGGGGCATCGAACTGGCGGTCCGCACCGATCCTGATGGCCAGGGTACGGGCTATCTGCAGTTGGCCGATCCCGACGGTAACGTGATCCTGATCGACCAGCACGTGGCGCGACCGAACGGGCGTTGAAGCGGACAGCCATTGCCTGGGTAGGCGTCGACCTTGGTCGACGAACGGCATGCCAACCAGGGCTGGCATTTACCAGAACACGGCCAGCCACCGCCTGGGCATGCCAACCAAGGTTGGCATCTACCAGGACGGCCGGATCAGCGCGGTCGCGAGGCACTGAAATCGAGCGTGACACGCGTGCCACGCGGCTCGCAGGGCTGCAACTGCAGGGTCCAGCCCAGGTGCTCGCACAGCCGCGCGATCAGATCCAGTCCGATGCCGCCGCCACGATCGGCGCGTTCGCCACGGACCATCCGCGCATGGATCGCCGCGATCTCTTCCGGGCTCATTCCATGTCCCGGGTCCTGCAGGGTCAGCACCGCCGATGAACTCAGGCGCAATTCGATGTGGCCACGGCCACTGTTCTCGATGGCGTTGCGCAGCAGGTTGCCGATCGCTGCCTGCACCACCGCCAGCGGCGCGACGATGTCCACCGGTGCGGCCTGGATGCCGATGCTCAGGTCCTTGTCGCCCAGCAGGTGGCGATGGTCGTCGACGATCTCCGGCAGCAGCTGGTCCAGCGCGATGCGCTCGGCACGCGCCGCCAGTCGCGCCGGATCACGCGCCAGCACCAGCAGCAGTTCGATCAGCTGCTCCACACTCTGTGCGGTGCGCAGTACCCGCTGCATCTGCTGGCGCGCGCGCTCGGGCAGGCCCGGTTGCTCCAGCGCCAGTTCGGCGGCACCGGTCATCACCGCGATCGGCGTGCGCAATTCGTGGCTGGCGGTGCTGATGAAGACCCGCTCGCGTTCGACGAACTGCTCGTTGCGGTCCAGGTAATCGTTCAGCGCATTGGCAATGGTGTGCAGCTCTGAGCTGCCGCGCGGGTCGACCTCGATGCGCTGCCCCTGCACGCCCGGCCTGAGCGCGGCGATGTGTTGTGCCAGCAGGCTCAGCGGACGCACCATCCGCTCCATGCCGAACGAAGCCATCAGCACGGTAACGAAGATCATGATCACCCCGGCCAGCATCACCCAGCGCGTGGCGAACTGTTCCAGGTCATGGAAGTCGGAGATGTCCAGTACCAGCGCGACCCGTCCCATCGACTGGGTTTCACGCACCATCACCGCCGTCTCGCGGCCCTTGACCATTACACCGTCGTGCAGCCCTGGATGCAGGGTACGCAGGCTATCGGGAAGGTTGACCGCGTCGAAGCGGTACAGGCTCAGCGTGTCCGAATCCTGCCAGCGATAGTGCGGTTCGTGCTCGACATGCTCGACGATGCTGTCGAGCTCGGAGTTGAGCAGCGCGCGCCAGGCAGCATGCTCGGCGTGCTCGTGCACGTAGTTGCCGACGCTGAACACCGCGATCGACAGCAGCGCCAGATAGCCCAGCAACCACCACACCACGCGCCGGTACAACGGCCCCGGCTTACGCGCCCTCATCAGCATTCCTGCCGGCGTCGGCACCCTCCACTACCGCCAACCGGTAACCCACACGCGGCAGGGTGTGGATCAGCTTCTCGGCAAACGGACCGTCAACGCTGCGACGCAACTCGTAGACATGCGAACGCAGCAGGTCGCCATCCGGCGGCTCGTCACCCCACAGGGCGAACTCCAGCTGCTGTCGCGTCACCGCACCCGGGCTGGCCCGCATCAGCACTTCCAGCAGTTTGCGGCAGGCCGGGTACAGGTGCAGCACCTGGCCCTCACGCTGGGCCTCCAGCGTCGCCAGGTCCAGCACCAGATCGCCCACCTGCAGGCGCTTGCGCGGGTTGCGGCCCTGCGCACGCAGCAGCAGCGCTTCCAGCCGCACCTCCAGCTCGGGCAGCGCGAACGGCTTGGTCAGGTAGTCGTCGGCACCGGCGCGGAAACCGGCGATCTTGTCCGGCAGTTCATCGCGCGCGGTCAGCATGATCACCGGCACCTCCGACGCGTGCTCGGCACGCAGCCGGCGCAGCACTTCCGGTCCCTCCATGCGCGGCAGCATCCAGTCCAGGATCACCGCATCGTAGGGATGGCTGCCGGCCAGGTGCAGGCCGGTGATGCCATCCGGGGCCACGTCCAGCACATGCCCGCGCGACTCGAAATAGTCGAACAGGTTGGCCACCAGCTGGCGGTTGTCCTCGATCACCAACAGACGCATGCACGAAACATCCACGGAAGTTCGTACCATGGTAGCGCCGCCCATGTCGGAATGCGGTCGTCCCTCCCCCTTCTGACGCTTTTCCCACCCCTGCCACCTCAGAATGGCCGTTTTGCTCCCGGAGCCTGCCGTGCCCGTAGCCCTGCCCCGCCGTTGGCGCCTGCCCCTGTTGTGGCTGCTGATCATTGCTGCATTGGCAGCGGGCATCGGCCTTCGGCAGCCGCAGCCGCCGGACGAGCCGCGCTTCGTGCTGGCCGCACGGACCATGGTCGAGAGCGGGCAATGGCTGCTGCCGCATCGTGGCAGCGAGCTGTATGCCGAGAAACCACCGGTGTTCATGTGGCTGCAGGCGGCCGCCTACGAGGTGATCGGCAGCTGGCAATGGTCGTTCCTGCTGCCGTCATTGCTGGGCGCCCTGCTGAGTCTGTGGCTGGTGTCGGATCTGGCACGGCGGCTGTGGTCGCCGCGGCATTCCATCTATGCCCTCGCGGCGCTGTTCTGCACGCTGCAGTTCGGGCTGATGGCCAAGCGTGCGCAGATCGACATGGTGCTGGTGGGGATGACCACCGTCGCCCTGTGGGGCTTGATGCGGCACCTGTGCGAACGTCGCAACCTGCCCGCGTTGTGGCTGGCCGGTTTCGCCGCCGGTGTCGGCACGGTGACCAAGGGCGTGGGTTTCCTGCCGCTGCTGCTGGTGCTGCCCTGGTTCGGCTGGTGGCTGTACCAGCGCCGTCGCGGGCACCGTGTGGAGGGTCCGCACCCGGCAACGCTGCTGTGGCTGACCCCGGCGTTCCTGCTGGGCGTGGGCGTGTGGCTGGCGCCGCTGGGCTGGGCCCTGCTGCATACGCCCAGCGCCGAACTGCAGGCCTACGCGCATGAGCTGTTGTTCAAGCAGACCGGCACCCGCTACGCCAATGCCTGGCACCACCGGCAGCCGGCCTGGTACTACCTGCAGGTGATCCTGACCCTGTGGCTGCCGGGCAGCCTGCTGCTGCCGATGCTGTTCAAGCCTTGGTGGCGCCGCATCCGTCGTGGCGATCGCCGCCAGTGGCTGCTGCTGGGCTGGGCCGTACTGGTACTGGTGTTCTTCAGTGCCAGCCCGGGCAAGCGCGAGGTGTACCTGCTGCCGATGCTGCCGGCGATGGCACTGGCCGTGGCGCCGCTGCTGCCCGGCCTGCTGCGCCGCGTGTGCGTGCGCCGCTACCTGTTCGGCTACAGCGTGGTGCTGATGCTGGCCACCGGCGTACTCGGCGTGATGCTGATGACCGAGCACCCATGGGCGTTGGCGCAACTGCAACGCCGCGCCATGCCCGAGACGTTGCTGCCAGTGCTGGGCGATGGCCTGCTGACCTTCGCCATTGCCCTGGCCACGCTGATCGTGTGGCTGCGGGTACGCCGTGCCGCGACGCTGGTACTGCTGACCCACGGCATGCTGTGGATGCTCTACGGCCTGGTGCTGATGCCTGCACTGGACCCCTTCGCTTCGGCGTCGGCACTCATGCGCCGGGTGGGCGCGCGGATCGGACCCGACGCCGAACTGGCGCTGGTGGCCTGGCGCGAGCAGAACCTGTTGCAGGCCGACCGGCCGGTGCGCGAGTTCGGCTTCAAGCGGCCCTGGGCCGAGCAGTGGCACGACGCCGGCCCGTGGCTGGCCGAGGCACCGGGCAAGCGCTGGCTGCTGGTGCTGGACGATGCGATGAGCCCGTGCGTGGACCCAAGCAAGGTGATCGATATCGGTATTGCCAACAGGAATCGCTGGCAACTGCTTCCCGGTACCGCGTGGGACGCGGAATGCCACGCCGAACGGGCCGGCGCGACCGCTGAAGAAGACTGAACGCTGACCCGTGCCGGGCAAGCATTAACCCGGCACGAACGAGCGTCCGACCCTTCTCCGACATCCAGGTGACGAGCATGGCCGCGGATTCCCGACCCGCCCTTTCCCAGCATGCCCGTCCGTCCCCTTGATTCGGTAGCGCCGCTTGCGACATCGCCACTGGCGTCAAAATTCGCCGTAACTCACCTCTGGCTGCCTGTCGCAATTGGTCTGCCCGTGTTTACGCTGCTGATGGGTTTCGGCGGCGACCAATGGGTGGCCGATCACCTGTTCCGCCTTGAGGGTGGCCATTGGGCGCTGCAGGACGCCTGGGTCACTCGCACGGTGGTGCACAAGGCCGGCAAGTGGCTGAGCACGGCTGCTGCGCTCGTGGCGATCCTGCTGTGCTTCCACCACTGGCGTAAGGGTCGCGATCACACCCTGCGGTGGGCGCTGCTTTATGTCGTAATCGCCATGGCCCTGGGCACCGGTGTGATCTCCCTGCTGAAGTCGCTGGTGCCGATGGAATGCCCCTGGGACCTGCTGCGCTACGGCGGCCACCAGCCGTTCATCGGGCTTTTCACGGCACGCCCCGCAGGCATGGCCGCGCAGGCCTGCTTCCCGGCCGGCCACGCCAGCGCGGGTTATGCATGGTTGTCCCTGTACTTTTTCGCCTTGCTGTGGCGCCCTTCATGGCGCTGGGCCGGGTTGTGGATCGGCCTTGGCACCGGCCTGGTATTCGGCGTCAGCCAGCAACTGCGGGGCGCGCATTTCCTTTCGCATGACGTTGCTACTGCGTTGATCTGTTGGCTGCTTTCGCTGGGCCTGTATCTGATCGTCAAACGCGTCCTGGCCCGCCGTCAGCTGGACCGTCCCCACCGCCAGGAGGCAAACGCATGAGTGCATCGGTCCAACGCCCCGCCCGCCTTCCCGCGTTGGCGAACCTTCGCCGCTGGCGGCCGCAGCTGTCCACCGAAGCACTGATCGCACTGACCAGCCTGTTCTTCGCGGTGGCAGGCAATGGCCTGTTCTGGCACAGCGCGATGGCCAGCCATCCCGGCAGCCTGCGCTACGCGCTGTCGCTGCTGCTGTTGCTGCTCGGTGCGCACGGCGTGCTGCTGGGCATCCTGGTCTGGCGCTGGAACGCCAAGGTGGTGATCAGCCTGTTGCTGCTGGTGACCGCATTCGCTGCGCATTACATGAGCCGTTACCACATCTACCTGGATGCGGACATGCTGCGCAACGTGCTGGCGACCGATCCCAAGGAAAGCCGTGAGCTGATGACCGTGTCGCTGCTGTGGCCGGTGCTGTTGCTGGCAGTGCTGCCGATGGCGGTGCTGTGGCGCGTGCAGCTGCGCCGCCGCAGCTGGGGCCGCAGCCTGCTCTGGCGCGTCGGCTTCCTGGTCGTGGCGGCAGTGACCGCGGTGGGCGGCGCGTTGATCTCGTTCCAGGATGTCTCGGCACTGATGCGCAACCAGCGCGAAGTGCGTTACCTCGCCACCCCGGCCAATGTGCTGCTGGGCATGCCGCGTGCACTGCGTGGCGACAACCCGGTGCAGCGCGCACCGAAGTTGCCGATCGGTACCGATGCCAAGGCCACCCCGCGTGCCCCTGCCAGCAAACCGCGCCTGCTGGTGATCGTCATGGGCGAGACCGTGCGCGCGCAGAACTGGGGCCTCAACGGTGGCCGCAACACCACCCCGGAACTGGCCCAGGCCAGTGTGGTCAATTTCCCGGACATGCATTCGTGCGGTACCAGCACCGAGGTTTCACTGCCGTGCCTGTTCTCGCCATGGGGCCGCCATGACTACGACGAGAAGAAGATCCGCGCGCACCAGTCGCTGCTGCACGTATTGAACCGTGCCGGCATCGCGCCGCTGTGGCGTGACAACCAGTCTGGCTGCAAGGGCGTGTGCGAAGGCCTGGACTTCCAGTCATTGTCCGATGCGACCACCCCGGGCCTGTGCGCTGACGGCCGCTGCATGGATGAAATCCTGCTCCAGGACCTGGCCACCCAGGTACGTGCAAAGCCGGGCGACCGCGTCGTGGTGCTGCATCAGCTGGGCAACCACGGCCCGGCCTACTTCGAGCGCTACCCGCCCGCGTTCCGCCGCTTCACCCCCACCTGCGATACCCGCGACATCGGCCGCTGCTCGCGCGAAGAGATCACCAACAGTTACGACAACGCCGTGCTGTACACCGATCACTTCCTGACCAAGACCATCGGTACGCTGCAGGGCATGCAGGACTACGACACGGCGATGATCTACCTGTCCGACCACGGCGAGTCGCTGGGCGAGAAGGGCCTGTTCCTGCATGGCGTGCCCTACGCCATCGCCCCGGCCGAGCAGACCCGGGTACCGATGACGATGTGGTTCTCGCAGGGCTTCGCCAGCAGCCGCGGGCTTGACCTGCAGTGCGTGCGCAAGCGTTCGGCGGCCTACACCGACCATGACAACCTGTTCCCGTCGGTACTGGGCCTGATGCAGGTGAAGACCTCGCTGTACGAGCGCGACCGCGACGTGTTCGCCAACTGCGAGGGTTGAGGGTTGTTCGGCAGGGCTTGCAGCCCTGCACCTGCTGAGGCAACCGCAACCGCCGAAGCAACAGCAACAGCGTGCATTCTGTGGGATGGCCGGGTGGGTCCGGTTGCGGGGGACGCCGTAAATACATCCCTGTAGGCTCGGTCGCGCCATCCATGGCGCTCACGCCCCCGCAACCGGACCCACCCCGCCTTTGACAGTTTCCTGCGATCTGTTGAATCTCAATCGATCAATTTCGAATATCTGACAGATTCCATCCACGCATGGCGTGGATCTACCAGATCGCGGGGAACTGTCAGAGGTGGGGCGGTATGGGCTTGCAGGACCGTTGGCGCCATGGATGGCGCCATCGAGCCCCCATGGACGGGTTTACGGCGTGTCCTGCAAGTCCACACCGCCCCGCCATCCCACGGAATCCCCGCTGTTGACGTTGCCTTTGCCGTTGCTTGAAGGCCTCTGCGGGTACAGGGCGCAGCTCTGCCGACCTTTGCCACTTGCGGTGGCGGCGACTGCCCACTAGCCTTCGGCCGTCGTTCACCACCCAAGGACCGCCCGTGAAACACCGTCATCTCCTGCTGGCCTCGGCAATCGCCGCCGCCACGCTGGCCCTGGCCGCCTGCAAGAAGGAAGCTGCCCCAGGCACCGATACCGCCAGCAACAGCGCCCCGGCCGGCGAAACCGCCGACCAGTTCGTGGCCCGCATCAATGCCGAATTCAAGGCCGCCTACCCGGAGATGACCTCGGCGCAGTGGCTGTCCTCCACCTACATCAACAGTGATTCGGAACGCATCGCGGCCAAGGCCAACGAGCGCTCGCTGACCCAGCTCAACAGCTGGATCGAACAGGCGGCAACGTTCGACGGCAAGCCGATGAGCGAGGACAGCAAGCGCGCGATCCACCTACTGAAGCTGATGTCGTCGATGCCGGCACCGCGCGACCCGGCCAAGCTGGCCGAGCTGACCCAGATCGCCACGCGCATGGAAGGCAGCTACGGCGCCGGCAAGTACTGCACCAATGCCAACGATCCGAACTCCTGCCGCCAGTTGGGCGAGCTGGAGCAGGTGCTGGCCCGCAGCCGCGACTACGACAAGCAGCTGGACGCCTGGCAGGGCTGGCACAGCACCACCAAGAGCATGCGCGGCGACTACCAGAAGTTCGTCGGCCTGGTGAACGAAGGCGCCAAGGGCATGGGCTTCACCGATGCCGGCCAGATGTGGCGCAGCGGCTATGACATGCCGCCGGAACAGATCGGCCCGGAAACCGACCGCCTGTGGGAACAGGTCAAGCCGATGTACGAGCAGCTGCACTGCTACGCACGCGGCAAGCTGGACAAGACCTACGGCAAGGACAAGGCGGAAGTGGGCAATGGCCTGATCGCCGCACACCTGCTGGGCAACATGTGGCAGCAGGACTGGTCGAACCTGTGGGACCAGCTGGAACCGTACCCGGGTGCCGGCAGCCTGGACATCACTGCGGCGCTTGAGAAGCAGTACCAGACCAACCTGAGCGCAGCGCTGGCCAAGGCCGGCAAGGACGCCAACTTGGCGGCGCAGTACAAGGCGCAGCGCGAGGCCGAACTGCGTACCGCCAAGCAGATGACCGAGCGCGCCCAGGACTTCTACGTGTCGCTGGGCATGCCGTCGCTGCCGCAGTCGTATTGGGAAAAGACCCAGTTCATCAAGCCCGACGATCGCGACGTGGTCTGCCACGCCAGCGCCTGGGACATGAACATGGAAGGCGACGTGCGCACCAAGATGTGCATCAAGCCGAACGAAGAGAACTTCACCACCATCTACCACGAGCTGGGCCACATCTATTACGACCTGGCCTACAACCCGCTGCCGCCGCTGTTCCAGGGCGGTGCCAACGATGGCTTCCATGAAGCGATCGGCGACACCATCGTGCTGGCGATGACGCCCAAGTACCTCAGCTCGATCGGCCTGGTTGATGCGCCGACCGAAAGCCGCGAAGCGGTCATCAACAACCAGATGCGCATGGCGCTGTCGGGCGTGTCGTTCCTGCCGTTCGGGCTGATGATCGACCGCTGGCGCTGGGGCGTGTTCGATGGCTCGATCACCGCCGACAACTACAACAAGGCGTGGTGGGACCTGAAGGCCAAGTACCAGGGCGTGGCGCCGGCCAGCACCCGTGGCGAAGAGTTCTTCGATCCGGGCGCGAAGTACCACGTGCCGGGCAACACCCCATATACCCGCTATTTCCTGGCGCGCATCCTGCAGTTCCAGTTCTACAAGGGCCTGTGCGACGCGTCCGGCTACAAGGGCCCGCTGCATGAGTGCACCTTCTACGGCAACAAGGAAGCCGGCCAGAAGTACTGGGCGATGCTGAGCAAGGGTGCCAGCCAGCCGTGGCAGGCCACGCTGAAGGAGCTGACCGGTACCGACAAGCTCGATGCCGGCCCGATGATCGAGTACTTCACCCCGGTCAACGAGTGGCTGAAGCAGCAGAACGAAGGCCAGATGTGCGGCTGGCAGGCCAACGCGGCCCCGGCGGCGAAATGAGAAAAGGGGCGGGTCCGCGAGGATCCGCCCCTTTCCGGTAGTGCCGGCCGCTGGCCGGCAACTACGCGATGAAGGCCCAACCGGCAGCCGGCCAGCGGCCGGCTCTACCGAAATGCCTGTCAGCTGTTCTTCTTCGCGGCCATCGCGGCGGCCAGCTCGGCCTTGAATTCCTCGAAGGTCTGGCCCTTCTCCTTCGCTTCGGCCTGCGCGGCATCGCGCAGCGCATCGGAGTACATCAGGCGCACCGGCGTGCCGTTGCGCTCGTGCAGTTCACCGGCCTGCATGATCAGCGCCAGCACCTGCGCAGCGCTCTCGCTGTGGCCAGCGATGCGGCCGTCCATGCCCAGCACCCATTCGCCGTCACGGCGCACGACACCGGCCAGCAGGGTGCGCTGCGCATCGCGCAGCTCGGCATGCGGTTCCACCGGCGATGCCTGCGCGGCGGCCTTGTTGGCGGCCTGCTTTTCCTGGCGACGGCGCTGGTCGCGGCGGGTCTTGGAGCTGGTGGACATGGTGCGGTACCGCTGCGAAGGGGGGCGCAAGGATAGCGCACCCCGCCCGCAGCGCTGCTTCACGCGTGCTCGATCAAGTATGGTCAGTCCAGCACCTTGCCGTGCCGCCAGTAGCCCATGAAGGTGATCGCGCGGCGGTCCAGCCCGCAATCGCGCACCAGGTGGCGGCGGATCGCCATCACCGCCCCCGCCTCGCCCGCCACCCAGGCATACAGCGGCCCGGCCACGCAGGTGTCGGCCTGCTCCCAGAGGATCTGCGTATCGACGTCGATCTCCTCCAGCGCATCGCCAGCAGCCACGCTCGAGGTCGCTGACAGCCGTTCCTGGACCGCCTGCAGCAGCGGCTGGCCATAGGCGGCCTGCCCACGCGGCAACCACACCAGCTCGGCGGTGCCCGGCGCTTTCAACGGCACCGCATCGCCGGCCTGGGCCACTTCCAGCAACGCCAGCGTGCGCGGCGGATCAGGCATGGCCGCCAGCTCTTCGAGGATGCCCGCCGCCGCAGGCAACGCCGTTTCATCGGCCACCAGCAGTACCTGGCCGACACCGGCTGGTGGCTTCCACTCCCAGCCTTCGCTGCTCTCGGCACAGTCGGCATCGGGGGCCAGCAACACCACGCGGTCTCCCGGCCGTGCATGCATGGCCCAGCGCGAAGCGGGTCCGGTCACCCCGTGAATGACAAAATCGACGTCGACCTCGCCCTGCGCGGCGCGCAGCTGGCGGATGGTGTAGGTGCGCATCGGCGGGCGCTGATCATCCGGCAGCGCCCGGTAGCGCGGGTACCAGTCCTCGCCGCTGGGGACCTGCGGCACCTCCTGGCCGGGCAAGGGGAAGAACACCTTGATCCGCTGGTCCGGGCCTTCGGTCTTCATCCGCGCCACGTCGGCACCGGTGAACACCATGCGGTCCAGGGAAGGGGAAAGAACGCGGCGCTCCTTCAGCGCCACCTCGAACAGGCGGTAGGTCTGCTGCGCAGCCATGGGGGAACCTCATGCAACGACATCGGATTGGCTGGCTGTCGTGCACCCACGCACCGGCTGGCTGGAGTGCCCAGCCTAGTCCGGTGATTTCCCGTCGCAAGCGTTGCGGGCGCCACGGCCCGCCCTACCCCTGCGCGCTGCTCAGTGACCCGTGCAGGCCGCCTGCGCCGCGCGTTCGCGCTGGTGTTCCCAGTACCAGAACACGAAGCCGGCGCCGAAGAACGCCGCCTGGCCCAGGGCCAGGTGCAGCGGGCTGGCGCTCAGCAGCGGCGAAACCACGCCGGCCACTACGGTGCTGATCATCAGCTGCACGAAGGCCTGCAGCGACGAGGCCAGGCCGCGCTGGTGCGGGTACATGTCCAGCACCGCCAGCGCCAGGATCGGGAAGATCAGCGCCATGCCCATGCCGCCCAGGAAGATCGGCATCACCGCCCACGGCAGCACGAACTGCGGGGCCAGCGCGACGTAGCCGACGTTCAACAGCACCGACAGCGCACACAGGCCGAAACCGATGGCGACCTGGCGGGTGGGCGTGGTGTGCCCGGCCATGCGCCCTGACAGGAACGAGCCGGTGGTCATGCCGCCGATGGTGGGGATGAACAGCCAGGCGAAGCCGCCCTCGCCCAGATGCAGGTGCTGCATCACGAACACCGGCGCCGAGGAGATGTACAGGAAGATGCCACCGAAGCCGATGCTGCCGGCCAGCGCCAGGCGCAGGAAGCGCGGGTTGAAGCCGATGCGCAGGTAATCACGCATCAACGTGCGCGGCGACAACGGCACGCGCGCTTCAACCGGATGGGTCTCCGGCAGGTAGCGTGCAGTGGCCGCCAGCAGGACCAGCCCGAACACCACCAGGAACCAGAAGATCAGCGGCCAGCCGGCGCCACTGAGCAGGATCCAGCCACCGATGATCGGTGCGATGGCCGGAGCGATGCCGAACAGCATCGACACCTGGCTCATCAGGCGCTGCGCGTCGTGGCCATGGTAGAGATCGCGGATCACCGCGCGGCCAACGATCATGCCGACACCCGCCGACAGGCCCTGCAGCGCGCGGAACGCCAGCAGCGTGGTCAGGTCGGTGGACAGCGCGCAGCCGACCGAGGCGCCGACGAACACCACCAGGCCACCGAGGATCACCCACTTGCGGCCCCAGGCATCGGACAGCGGGCCGTGCGCCAGGCTCATCAGGCCGTAGAACAGCAGGTACACGCTGATGGTCTGCTGCACCGCCACTTCGTCCACCGCCAGGCGCTGGGCCAGCTGCGGGAACGCCGGGAAGATGGTGTCGATCGAGAACGGACCGAACATGGCCAGACCGGCGAGCAGCAGGGCCATGCGGCGGGTGGAGGGAGCAACAGCGGCGGTCATGGGGAAGGCGTCCGGCAGGGCCATGCGCGGCACGCACGGCGGGCGCCGGTCCCCTTCTGCAGGGACGGCGCCAGATGAATTCGGGTATCCGCCCATCATAGGTGGGGATGGCGCCCGATGCCATGCAGCGGTGCACAAAACGCACGACCGGGCCATCGGCCATTCAGGCGCGGCGGCCATGCCTGGAGGCGGCCGGCGGGCCCGCAACGGGCTATAATCAGCGGGCAACACGGTGGGAGAAGCGGAACACCGCTGCCGAAGGCGCAACGCCCGTAATCGCTCAGGCCCGATACCACCCGTAACAGAACTCTGGAGAGACCGGTTCGATCCGGCGCCGAAGGGGCACGAAGCTGCGGTCCGCCGCGCTTTTAAACTCTCAGGCAAAAGGACAGAGGGGCGCCCCGCAGACCGCCGACCGGCGGCTTGTGCCCGTGCGTGTGCCCTTTCCTGACGGATCCTTCGCCATGTCCCAGAATACCCCTTCCCTGCGTGAGCTCGAGCACCACAATGCGTTCGTCGAGCGCCACATCGGCCCCAACGACGCCGAGATCGCGCAGATGCTCGATGTCGTCGGCCACGCGTCGCTGGATGGCATGACCGATGCCATCGTACCGGCCAAGATCAAGTCGCCGGCGCCGCTGGCGCTGCCGGAGTCGATGACCGAAGTGCAGGCACTGGCGAAGATCCGTGCGATCGCCGACAAGAACACCGTGCTGCGCAGCTTCATCGGCCAGGGCTACTACGGTACTCACACGCCGAACGTGATCCTGCGCAACATCCTGGAAAACCCTGCCTGGTACACCGCCTACACCCCGTACCAGGCGGAAATCTCGCAGGGCCGCATGGAAGCGCTGATCAACTTCCAGACCCTGTGCGCCGACCTCACCGGCATGGAAATCGCCAACGCCTCGCTGCTGGACGAAGCCACTGCCGCCGCCGAAGCGATGACCCTGGCCAAGCGTTCGGCCAAGTCGAAGTCGGACACCTTCTTCGTGCACGACGCCGTGCACCCGCAGACGCTGGAACTGCTGCGCACGCGCGCCGAACCGATGGGCATCGTGCTGCGCGTGGGTACCCCGGCCGAAGCGCTGGAAGCGGAAGCCTTCGGCCTGCTGCTGCAGTACCCGGACACCTTCGGCCAGGTCGGCGACTACAAGGCGCTGGTCGATGCCGTGCACGCGCGCGGCGGCCTGGTGGCCGTGGCCACCGACCTGCTGGCCCTGACCCTGCTGGCCGCTCCGGGCGAATGGGGCGCGGACATCGTGGTCGGCAACAGCCAGCGTTTCGGCGTGCCGTTCGGCTTCGGTGGCCCGCACGCCGCCTTCATGGCCTGCCGTGACGCCTACAAGCGCTCGATGCCGGGCCGCCTGATCGGCGTCTCGATCGACGCCCAGGGCAACCCGGCCTACCGCCTGACCCTGCAGACCCGCGAGCAGCACATCCGCCGCGAGAAGGCCACGTCCAACATCTGCACCGCACAGGTGCTGCTGGCGGTGATGGCCTCGATGTACGCCGTCTACCACGGCCCGGACGGCCTGACCCGCATCGCCCGCCGCACCCATCGCCTGGCCTCGATCCTGGCCGCCGCGCTGCGCAACGCCGGCGTGCAGGTCGGTGGTGACTTCTTCGACACCCTGCATGTCACCGGCGTGCACGCCGATGAGATCCACGCCAAGGCACGCGCCGCTGGTTACAACCTGCGCGCGATCGACAGCGACTCGGTCGGCATCAGCCTGGACGAGACCACTACCCGCGCCGACATCGTCGCCGTGGCTGCCGTGTTCGGTGCCTCGCTGGACGTCGACGCACTGGATGCCAGCACTGCCGATGCGCTGCCGGCCGGCCTGCTGCGCCAGTCCGCGTTCCTGACCCACCCGGTGTTCAACACCCACCACAGCGAGCACGAGCTGCTGCGCTACCTGCGTTCGCTGGCCGACAAGGACCTGGCGATGGACCGCACGATGATCCCGCTGGGCTCGTGCACCATGAAGCTCAACGCCACCGCCGAGATGATCCCGGTGACCTGGCCGGAGTTCTCGCAGATCCACCCGCTGGTGCCGGCCGACCAGGCGCTGGGGTACAAGGAACTGATCGACACGCTGGAAGCGATGCTGGTGGAATGCACCGGCTACGACGCGGTCAGCCTGCAGCCGAACTCCGGCGCGCAGGGCGAGTACGCCGGCCTGCTGGCGATCCGCGCCTACCACCGCTCGCGCGGTGAGGAACATCGCGATATCTGCCTGATTCCGGACTCGGCGCACGGCACCAACCCGGCCTCGGCACAGATGTGCGGCATGAAGGTGGTGGTGACCAAAACCGATGCCAACGGCAACGTCGACGTCGAGGACATCCGCCTCAACGCCGAGAAGTACAGCGACCGCCTGGCCGCGATCATGATGACCTACCCGTCCACGCACGGCGTGTTCGAGGAAGAGGTGGTGGAGATCTGCGAGATCATCCACAAGCACGGCGGCCAGGTGTACACCGACGGTGCCAACATGAACGCCCTGGTCGGCGTGGCCAAGCCGGGCAAGTGGGGTTCGGATGTTTCGCACCTGAACCTGCACAAGACCTTCTGCATCCCGCACGGTGGTGGCGGCCCGGGCGTCGGCCCGTGCGCGGTCAAGGAGCACCTGGCCCCGTTCCTGCCGGGCAAGCTGGGTAGCAACGGCCCGGTCGGCATGGTCAGCGCGGCCAGCTTCGGCAGCGCCTCGATCCTGCCGATCAGCTGGATGTACATCGCGATGATGGGCCGCGACGGCCTGCGCAAGGCCACCCAGGTCGCGCAGCTCAACGCCAACTACATCGCCAAGCGCCTGGCCCCGCACTTCAAGACCCTGTACACCGGCCGCAACGGCCTGGTGGCACACGAGTGCATCCTGGACGTGCGCCCGCTGGAGAAGACCAGCGGCATCGGCGCCGAGGACGTGGCCAAGCGCCTGATCGACTTCGGCTTCCACGCCCCGACCCTGAGCTTCCCGGTGGCCGGCACGCTGATGGTGGAGCCGACCGAGAGCGAGTCGCTGCACGAGCTGGATCGCTTCATCGACGCGATGATCCAGATCCGCGAGGAGATCACCGCGATCGAAGACGGCCGCCTGGACCGCGAGGACAACCCGCTGAAGAACGCGCCGCATACCGCGACCGCCGTGACCGCCAGCGAATGGACCCACGCCTACCCGCGTGAACTGGCTGCGTTCCCGCTGCCGAGCCTGAAGCTGCAGAAGTACTGGCCGCCGGTGGCACGCGTGGACAACGTGTACGGCGACAAGAACGTGATGTGCGCCTGCATCCCGGTCGATGCCTACAAGGATGATGAAGTCGAGGCTTGATTCCTCGCTGCATCGGTAAAGAAAACGGCCCGCGCAAGCGGGCCGTTTTCATAAGGGCGTGAGGACCAAGGTCCACACCCACAAACATCCGATCACGGGTCCGGCATCTGCCCCAGGCTCAACTGCCACGACACGCCGAAGCGGTCCTGCACCCAGCCATAGCGGTTGCTGAAGTCATAGTCGCCGACCGGCATCAACCAGTGGCCACCCTCGCCCAGCACGCGTGCCGCACGCTCGAACTGCTCGGCGCCGGAACACTCCACGAACAGCGAGATCGACGGCGAGAAGGTGAAATCGTGCACGTCCAGGCTGTCGAAGCACAGGTAATGGGTGCCGCCGAGCAGGAAGATGGCTTGGCGCACCTGCCCCGGCACGCCGGCACCGGCGCCGTCCGGATGGCGCTGCATTGCCAGCAGGCGGAAATCGGCGAAGGCCTCGGCATACAGAGCCAGGGCCGCTTCGGCCTGGCCGGTGAACATCAGGAAGGGGCGGCTGCGCAGCATGCGGTACTCCTGGTCGACGGGCCGCTGACGGCCCACACGATCAGGATGGCACGGCGGATGTGCAGCCCCCGTGGTAGTGCCGGCCGCTGGCCGGCAGCTTCAATCACGCCTCGCGCATGCGCCGTGCGATGGCGCTGCTGGTGGCGATCGTGGCGGTCAACGCCACCATCGACAGGAACTGCAGGCGGGTGTGCGACTCACTCAGCAGCAGGCCGAAGATCAGTGCCAGGATCGCCAGCGCACAGACGGTCAGCCACGGGAATCCGGCCATGCGGAACGGCAGGCGGGTGCCGAGGCGGTCGGCGCGGCGGCGCAGCACCAGCTGCGAAACCAGCGACAGCGTCCACACCAGCAGGCAGGTGGAACCGACGATGTTCAGCAGCACCGGCAGTACCCGGTCCGGGAACAGCAGTTCCATCACCGTGGCGGCAAAGCCGAACAGCACGCTGGCCAGCACGGCGATCACCGGCACCTGGCGCGGGTCGGTCCAGCCGAGCACCGCCGGTGCCTCGCGGCGCTGCGCCAGCGAATACATCATGCGCGAGGCGCCGTAGAGGTTGGCATTGAGCGCCGACAGCAGCGCGATCACCGCGATCAGCGTGATGGCCGTACCCGCGCCCGGGATGCGGGCAATATCCAGCACCGCAGCGAACGGCGACTTCAGCGCCTCGCTGGTCCACGGCACCACGGCGATGATCACGCTCAGCGAGCCGATGTAGAACACCAGGATGCGCCAGGCCACGGTGCGGATGGCACGGGCAATGCTGCGCTCGGGATCTTCGGTTTCGGCCGCAGCGACGGCTACGATCTCGGTCCCGCCAAAGGCAAAAACGACAACCAGCAGTGCCGCACCAATACCGGCCAGCCCCTTCGGCGCGAAGCCGCCATGCTCGGTGAAGTTGCTCAGGCCCGGCGAGGTCACCTGCGGCAGCCAGCCCATCAGCAGCGCCACGCCGATGGCGATGAAGGCCAGGATCGCCACCACCTTGAGGATGGCGAACCAGAATTCGAACTCGCCGAAGTTCTTCACTCCCAGCAGGTTGATCGCGGTGAAGAACAGCATGAAGGCCAGCGCGGCCATCGGTACCGGTATCGCCGGCCAGACCGTGGCAAGAAGCCCGGCCGCGCCTACCGCCTCGGCGGCGATCACGATCACCAGCTGCACCCACCACAGCCAGCCCACGGTGGCACCGGCGGTGGCTCCCATGGCATCAGCGGCATAGACCGAGAACGCGCCACTGGTCGGCTTGGCCGCCGCCATCTCGCCCAGTGCGTTCATCACGATGATCACCAGCGCACCAGCGACCAGATACGACACCAGAACCGCCGGGCCGGCCGCCTGCACACCCACGCCCGAGCCGAGGAACAGGCCGGCGCCGATGGCGCTGCCCAGGCCCATCATGATCAGCTGGCGGGGCTTGAGCGAATGTCCGAGGCGGGACGGCGAAGCGGTCGGAATCGAGTTGGGCATCGGCGGGGCTGGCGGCGGGCTACAGGGGCGACACCTTACCCTGTCCCGTGCCCACGGGGATAGGCACAGCGCAGCAGGCGGCTCAGGCCAGCGCCGGCTCGCCGACGTTGCCACCAATACGGGCGCGGTAGGCGCGCGGCGAGAAACCGGTTTCAGCCTTGAACTTGCGGGTGAAGGCACTCTGGTCGCTGAAACCGCAGGCCTGGCCGATGCAGGCGATGCTGTCGTCACCGTGCAGCAGGTGCATGGCCATCTGGATCCGCAGCCGGGTCAGCACCTGCTGCGGGGTCATCTGGAACACCTTGCGGAAGCTGCGCTCCAGCTTGGACAGCGAGAAGCCGGTGATGTCCAGCAGGGTCTGCATGCGCACGTTTTCGGCGTAGTGCGCATTGAGGTGGGCCAGGGCCAGCCGCAGCTGCTCGTACTGCGTGCCCAGGCTGTCCTTCTGGCCAAGGTCGCGGGAAATGCCGATCAGGCCCTCGATGGCCCCATCGACCACCAGCGGGCGCTTGCAGGTCAGGCACCAGCCCGGTTCGCGGTTGGCGAACAGGTGCAGCTCCATCAGGTTCTCGATCACCTCACCGGACAGCACGCGGGCGTCCTGGTCGACGTAGTCCGCACTGAGGCCGGTCGGGTAGATCTCGGCCGCGGTACGCCCGATCACGTCCTTGCGCGCGCGCAGGCCCAGCCGCCGCAGCATGGTCTGGTTGACGTGGGTGTAACGCCCCTGAAGGTCCTTGATGAAGAACAGCACATCCGGGATGGCGTCGAACAGGGCTTCGATGTCGGCGGGCTCGACTCGCATGTGGCAAGCATACCCGAGCCTGCTTTTGCCTGTACGTTCACCTTTGCCGGACCTCGGTTTAACGGGCTCGGTTCCAGTGTCGTGGTTCTCTTTCAGATCCTCCGGAGCCAACGTCAATGGCCGCCAGCAAGCCGACCGGCAAGCGCGCAACCACCCACGCTGAAAACCAACACCGGGGCAACGGTGATGAACTGCACCAGCAGGCCGGGGGCAGCCATCCGGTGATGACCACCGATCAGGGCATCCCGGTGGCGGACAACCAGAACTCCCTGCGGCAGGGAGCTCGGGGGCCCACGCTGCTGGAGGACTTCATCCTGCGCGAGAAGATCACCCACTTCGATCACGAACGCATTCCCGAGCGCATCGTGCACGCACGTGGCAGCGCAGCACATGGCTACTTCGAACTGACCCGATCGCTGAAAGCGCATACCCGCGCGCGCGTCCTGACCGAGGTAGGCGTGAAGACACCCGTGTTCACCCGCTTCTCGACGGTAGCCGGTGGCGCAGGCTCGGTCGACACTCCGCGCGACGTGCGCGGCTTCGCGGTCAAGTTCTATACCAAGGAGGGCAACTGGGACCTGGTCGGCAACAACATCCCGGTGTTCTTCATCCAGGACGCCATGAAATTCCCGGACCTGGTGCACGCGGTGAAGATGGAACCGGACCGTGCCTTCCCGCAGGCGGCCACGGCCCACGACACCTTCTGGGATTTCATCTCGCTCATGCCCGAGTCGATGCACATGATCATGTGGGCAATGAGCGACCGTGCCATTCCGCGTTCGCTGCGCATGATCGAAGGCTTCGGCGTGCACAGCTTCCGCCTGCTGAACGAGGCAGGTGAGTCGACCTTCGTCAAGTTCCACTGGCGGCCGAAGCTGGGCATCCAGTCAACGGTCTGGGACGAAGCGCTGAAGCTGCAGTCGGCCGACAATGACTTCCATCGCCGTGACCTGTTCGAGGCCATCCAGCGCGGTGACTTCCCGGAATGGGAGCTGGCAGCGCAGCTGTTTACGGAAGAAGAGGCCGACGCATTCCCGTTCGATCATCTGGACCCGACCAAGATCATTCCCGAATCACTGGTGCCGTTGCAGGTCATCGGCCGCATGGTGCTGGACCGCTGGCCGGACAACTTCTTCGCCGAGACCGAGCAGGTGGCGTTCTGCCCGGCCAACGTGCCGCCCGGCATTGACTTCAGCAACGATCCGCTGCTGCAGGGACGGCTGTTCTCCTACCTGGACACCCAGCTGCTGCGCCTCGGCGGCCCAAACTTCCACCAGATCCCGGTGAATGCCCCCAAGTGCCCGTTTGCCAATCATCAGCGCGACGGCCACATGCAGATGCAGGTTCCCAAGGGCCGCGTTGCCTACGATCCCAGTTCGCTGCAGGAAGACACACCGCGCGAGACCTCAAGCGGATTCCGCAGTCACGCAAGCGCGGACGATGGCCGCAAGGGCCGCACCCGCGCGGCGAGCTTTGCCGATCACTACAGTCAGGCCCGCATGTTCTTCCGTAGCCTTGAAAAGCCGGAACAGGCCCATCTGGCATCAGCGCTGGTGTTCGAGTTGTCCAAGGTGGAAACGCTGAAGGTGCGGGTGCGTACCCTCAGCCACCTGCGCAATATCGACGACTCACTGGCACAGCGCGTGGCCGACGGGTTGGCGTTGCCTGCACTGCCCGCCCCCGCGCCGACTGCCACCCCGGTGCGGGACATGCCCCCCGCTCCCGAGGTACGCGTGATCGGGCGCAACAAGCCTACCCTGCAGGGTCGCTGCATCGGCATCCTGTTCGATGAAGGCTCCGACGCTCGCATCATTGCCAGCCTGAGCAAAGCAGCCAGGAAAGCAGGTGCAGACGTGAAGCTGGTCGCCCCCAAAGTGGGTGGCGCCACGCTCAGCGACGGCGCCTTGCAGGCGGCGGATGGGCAGCTGGCGGGCACCCCCTCGGCCGTGTTCGATGCGGTAGCCGTAGTGCTCAGCCCGGAAGCCGCGAAGGCTTTGTCGAAAGAGAGTGCAGCCATCGAATTCGTCAGCCAGGCGTGGGCGCACCTGAAGGCCATTGCCAGCGATGCCGGCGGCCATGCGCTGCTGAAGGCAGCAAGGGTCGGCAATGATGCCGGCATCGTCGAAGCGGAAGATGCCAAGGCCTTCCTGGCGGTCGCCGCCACCCGCCAATGGGCGCGTGAACCCAAGCTGCGCCTGCTGGCCTGACTACAACGACAGGAGAACCGTCATGCCCCGTGGTGACAAATCCGCATATACCGACAAACAGAAGCGCCAGGCCGAGCACATCGAGGAAAGCGAGCGCGAGCGCGGTGCCAGCGAAGGCACGGCCGAGCGTATTGCCTGGGCTACCGTGAACAAGCAGGATGGCGGCGGCAAGCGTAGCGGCAGCGCACGCAAGGGTACGAAGAAGGCGACCCGCAAGACGGCTGCGAAGAAGGCGCCTGCCAGGAAGTCCGCTACAAAGAAGGCCACGCCCAAGACGGCAGCGAAGAAGGCACCTGGGAAGAAGGCGGCGGCCAAGAAGGCACCGGCTCGCAAGACAGCCACAAAGAAGGCGACAAAGAAGACGGTGGCCAAGAAGTCCAGCACTCCCGCCTCGCGTAGCGCTGCGGCGAAGAAGGCAGCGAAGACCCGTGCGGCAAAGAAGACCGTGCGCAAGGTGGCGGCGAAGAAGGCAGCACGTACCCGCGCGCGGGGCTGAGCCCCTCCATCAGGACGGCAGCGTCCTCATCCACGCGGCAACTTCGGCTGCAGCTGCGTCGGCGCGCGCCTGGAGTAGCAGATGCGGCCCTTCCAGCGAAACATGACGAGCATCCGGCAAAAGGGCCTGCAGTTCTGCCACGCTGGGCGGCCACAGCAGGCGGTCATGGCACGCGTGCAGGCACAGCGTCGGCACTTCGATTGCCGACAGCAATGCGCGTACGTCGACCCGCAGGGTCGCTGCGGCGCGTTGCCGCAACGTGATCGCCGGAATCTGGACCAACGCATCGCGCAGCATCGATATGTGCTCGCGGGTGCGCCACCGCCCCAGCAGCAGGCGCGCCAGCAACGCCACGGGAGGCAGAGGCCAAGCCGGCGACAGCAGGGCTGCGCTGGCTGCCGGCAATGGCACCGGCCGACTCGCAAAGGTCGAGGCAAGCACCAGTCCGCGCAGCCCGGTAGGGTGTCGCGTGGCCAGTTCAACTGACAACGGGCCCGAGAAGGACTCGGCAAGCAGGATGAAGGGATGGCCGGGCAGCTGCGACCACAGCCGTTGGGCTAGCGTGGCGTGATCCTGCCCTCCCTGCGCAGGTAGCGTAATCGCCTGCGTCGTCAGCCCATGAGCCTCAAGTGCTGACAGAAACGGGGTGGACAGCCTGCCGGAGCCATCCAGGCCGGGCAGCATCAGCACGTGCTGCGGCGCAGCCGATGCTGAATCACAGCCCGGCTTTTCCTCGCTCCCGATTCCCATGTCACCTCCTTTGCTGACAAACATCACCCACATCGGCAGGCAACGGAAACTCTGCTCCGGCTCTCCGGCTGCTTTGCCGGTCAAAGTTGAGCAATACTGCCCGCTCTGCCGCGGAACGCGGCTGCCAAGGAGAGCCGTTGATGCGATGGACCTACGCGCTGGCCATGATGGCCATGATGCTGCCACTGAACAGCTCCGCCAGCGATGGTTGGATAAACGGGGACGGCAAGGCGATGCCGGAGACCGGTGCTATGAAATCCAGCGGTGGCTTTGCTGCATCGCTGCTGGTTACCTCCGATGCCGACTGGCAGGCCAAGTGGGAAACCCCACCGGAGACCACTCCCGGTTTTACCAAGGCCAACGAAGTCCACCTGGGCGGTGAATTGTTCCTGCTGACATTCCTGTCCAACCCGCAACTGGACGAGAACCGCGTACCCAAGGTGCACTGCGATCTGCGCATGCTACGTCCGGACGGCAGTACCAGTATCGACGAACGCGATGTTCCCTGTTTCACCACTGCCCTGCCCGGCCCGCCAACCCTGTTGTACATGGCCAACCTGCACCTGAAGTTCGTCGCCGAGGCCAGTGATCCGAAAGGCACATGGACTGCGCAGGTGGTGGTCAGGGATCTGCTGCGGAATGTGAGCCTGCCTCTGCAGGCTCGCTTCGACGTCCGTTGAACGGAGGCATGCGAATGAAGATGCGGCGATTACTGAGCTGGACCGGTCTTGCGCTTTGCGTGGTCTACCTGCTGTTGACCGCATGGCTGGTTCACGGCGCGCAGTCGGACGCGGACCCGAAGGGCACCTATATCCTGATGGCGCTCCCCATCACCCTACAGTCCGCCGCACTCGATGCCATCGGCGCAGGCAGCCTGCTGTACGGCAAACCCTGGTCGACCGCGTATGCAGTGCTGCTTCCGCCAACACTGCTGTTGCTGTACGCAGCCGGCTGGCTGATCGAACGCGCCGCGCGCGGGCGCTAGCCAGCGGCACGAACCGGTTGCGCGCATCGACGCCCTGCACGCGGGAGCGCATGCAGGGCGCCATCCAACATCCAGTCGCAGGTTGCTTACGCCGCCTGCGCAGGCATGATGGGCATGCGCGCGCCCTGCTCCACCTTGAACACCGACACCGAGTTGGTCAGAGCATGCGCCTGTTCTTCCAGCGCGCGGCTGGCGGCAGTGGCTTCTTCCACCAGCGCGGCGTTCTGCTGGGTCACCTGGTCCATCTGCACCACCACCTGGTTGACCTGCTCGATACCGGCGGCCTGTTCCTTGCTGGCCGCTGCGATGTCGCTCATCAGCTGGGTGGTGCGCGAACTTGCCTGGGCTACGCGGGCGATCGCGGCTTCCGATTCGACCGTCACTGCCAGGCCGCTCTTCACCTTCGCAGCGGCATCTTCGATCAGTTCCTTGATCTCCTTGGCGGCGACACCGGCACGCTGTGCGAGCGTGCGTACTTCGCTGGCGACCACGGCGAAACCACGCCCCTGCTCACCTGCACGGGCCGCTTCCACCGCAGCATTCAGCGCCAGGATGTTGGTCTGGAACGCGATGCCGTCGATCACCGTAGAGATTTCCGAGATGCGTGCCGAGGACTGGTCGATCTCACCCATGACCGATGCCATCTCTGCCATCGCCTGTTCGGTCTCGCGCACGGCGGCACCGGCCGCATGCGCTTCACTGTCGGCCTGACGCGCCAGCTCGGCGTTCTGGCGCACGGTGGAGGTCAGTTCCTCCATCGATGCGGCCGCTTCTTCCAGATTGGCTGCCTGCTGCTCGGTACGGCGCGACAGGTCGTTGTTGCCGGCGGCCAGTTCCTGCGCCGCGTTGTTGATGCTGTCGGCAGCCACCTGGATGCCACGCACGATGCCGGTCAGCTGTGCGGTGGTGGTGTTGGCGTCGTCACGCATGCGTGCGAACACGCCGTCGTACTCGCCGTCCATGCGTGCGGTCAGGTCGCCGTGCGAGATCGCGCGCAGCACGTCGGAGACATCAGCGATGCTGGCCTGCGAACTGGCCATCATGCCGTTGAGATGTTCGACCATCGCCTTGAACTGGTACTGGAACGCAGCGGCGTCGCCACGCATGCTGAAATCACCGGCGCGCGCGGCGCGGGCCAGTTCATCGATCTGCGCGTTGATTGCCATCAGGCTCTGCTTCACTGCCGCCAGGGTGCGGGTCAGCGTGCCCTTCTCGCCCGGGTAGTCGGGCAGGTCGCGGCTGAGGTCGCCGATGGCGTAGCGCTGCATCACTTCGGCCATCAGCAGCTCCACCTGCACGTGCGATTCGACCAGGCTGTTGGTGGCCTGCACCATGCGGCCGAAGTCACCGGGGAACGCCGTGACGTCCATGCGATAGCGGATCGCGCCCGCCTCATGCTGCTCAGCCATCTGCAGCTGTGCGCCGATCGCCGCCTGAACGCTCTGCCGCACGCTGGCCATCGCCTCGCCCAGCTGGGTCAGTTCGTCACGGCCGCCAAGGCGGAACTCCTGGTCCAATTGTCCCTTGGACAGGCGTTCGGCCAGGTTCACCGCGCGGGCCAGCGGACCGGTCAGGCTGCGGCCGATCATCACCGAGGCACCGATGCCGACCAGCAGCGCGACGCCGCCCAGCACCAGCAGCTGCAGCAGGCTGCGCTCACCCAGGCGGATCGCCTCGGCAGCGGCATCACGGCTTTCCTTCTCTTCGAAGTCCACGCCATCGGACAGCGCCTTGTTCCAGCCGTTGGCCGCTTCCTGCACCGGGCCCAGGGTCAGCGCCACGGCGCCCGGGTAGTCGCCCTGCTCCATCAGTTCGCTGGTCTGCTTGTTGAGTGGACGCGCAATGGCACGCTTGGCGGCGATGGTTTCCGCGATGGCCTTGCCGTCGGCGTCGCTGGGCAGCGCCTGGTAGGCAGTCCAGCTGGCCTCGTAGCGCTTGACCAGATCGGCGATGCGCTGCTCGTCGTGGCCGCGGTCATCGCCCTGGCGGATCAGCATCTCGCGCCGTACAACCATCATCTGATTGTTGGCATCGAGCATCTGCGACAACAGGCGCACCTTGGCTACGCTGACGTCGACCACCTGCTGCATCGCGCGCTTCTGCACGACACTGGCGGTGGCGCCGGTGGCCACCACGGCGGCAACCAGCAGCAGCAACAGGCCAAAGCCCAGCCCAAGACGCCAGGCAACCCTGACGTTCCTCAAGTAGTTCATGGGGGTATCCAAAACGGGGGGATGCGCCCTTATCGGCGGCCCGGCAGGCAATCTTGATCGCCGTCCGTCGACGGCGTCGGCCACCGTTCACCTTGGTGAGCCCCGGCCCGGCCGCTTCTGGACACGGGAATTGACTGCGGTGGGCGCGACTGCTCATGCGGACGTCAGATCCCTTTCACGGTGGCTCGGCGGCTGCTGCGGGCAAGGTGGTGGCGTGACCTGCTGGAGATCCCAATGCCCTTGCCCGTGTCCCGATCCACCCTGCTCGCTCTCTCGCTGCTGGCGTCGCCAGCCTTCGCGCAGGCGCCGCCGCCCCACCTGCCCGCACCTATTGCCGAAACGGCCGGACCGGACACCGCACCCCACTCCGCGCTGCACGCCCAGGTGCTGCTGGATCGCGCGAACTTCTCCCCTGGCCAGATCGATGGCGAGGTGGGCAGCAACCAGCGACGCGCGGTGTCGGGTTTCCAGGCAGCGCATGGGCTGGACGTAACGGGTGAACTGGACGACGCCACCTGGAAGGCCCTGCAGGCGGATACCATTGGGCCGTTGGCCAGCTACACGCTGACTGCTGAGGATGTCGCCGGTCCGTTCCAGGCCACTCCGAAAGGACCCGCCGCCCAGGCCAAGCTCACATCGCTGGGCTACGGCAGTGTGGAAGAAGCCCTCGGCGAGCGCTTCCATGCCTCCCCTGAGCTGATGAAGGTGCTCAATCCCGGCGTGGACCTGACCAAGGCTGGCAGCCGCATCCAGGTACCCAACATCGCACTGGCCGCATTGCCGAAGGCGGCGAAGATCGTGGTCGACAAATCCGACTCCACGCTGCAGCTGCTGGATGCGCAGGGCAAGGTGATCGCACAGGTGCCGGTGTCGTCGGGCAGCCAGCACGACCCGTTACCGATCGGCGAATGGAAGATCCTGGGCGTTTACCGCGACCCGCCGTTCCACTACAACCCGAAACTGTTATGGGATGCCCGCAAGGGCGAAAAGAAGGCCACCCTGCCACCGGGTCCGAACAATCCGGTCGGGCGGGTCTGGATCGATCTGTCCAAGCCGCATTACGGCCTGCATGGCACGCCCGAACCCGGCCATGTGGGCAAGACCGAATCGCATGGCTGCGTGCGCATGACCAACTGGGATGCGCTGCGCGTGGCCGATGCCGTGGATACCTCGGTACCCGTGGTGATGCAGGAGTGAGCCGATGCGCCTTTCGCAACTGATCGTGCTGGGCGTTCTGCTGGGGCTGGGTGCAGGCTGGTGGCTGCACCGCGATGCGGGTGATCCGGTACCCGCCCCGCTGCCGCAAGCGCAATCGGCACTGGCAGCGGCGCCGGCGAAGGAATCTGTAGCGACACCCGCAACAGCCCCACCCGCCAACACCGCGCCGTCGGCCGCGCAGACTGCGGATGCACCATCCGGTCTGCTGCTGCCGGTGCAGGGTATCCAGGCGTCCCAGCTGCGCGATACCTTCACCGATGCCCGCAGCGAAGGACGCGTACACGATGCGATCGACATCATGGCCGATACCGGTACGCCGGTCCTGGCGGTGGCCGATGGAACGGTGGAAAAACTGTTCGACAGCGAGCGCGGCGGCTTGACGATTTACCAGTTCGAGCCCAGCGGGCGCTGGTGCTACTACTACGCGCATCTGCAGCGCTACGCCGATGGCCTGGCGGAGAAGCAGGTGATCAAGCGCGGAGATGTGATCGGTTACGTGGGCAGCACCGGTAACGCCAGCGCCGAGGCTCCGCACCTGCACTTCGAAGTGCACGTGTTGGGCCCGGAGAAGCAGTGGTGGAAGGGCGAATCGATCAACCCGTATCCGCTACTGAAATCGGCTGCTTCGATGCCCGACGCTGCCAACGCCGCAAGGTGATGGTGAATACCGCCAAGGCAGCCCCCGGAATCAGCAGGAACAGCGCGGCCACCTTCCAGAAAAAGAACGGCCACAACCACACATAGTCCAGGTCGGTCAGCTTCAGCACGTCCATCGGCGGCAGCAGTTCCACCGAGGCCGTGCGACCGGCCAGCGCCGGGTCGACCTCCAGCACAGTCAGCCGCAGCCAGGAACGGCCGCGCGGCAGCGCATCCCCTCGGCCATAACCGAAATACGAGGCGGCAAATCCAGCAGGTTCAACCGATTCCAGCGCGCGGGTGATGCCGGAACCCGGCACGCCCGAACGCGTTTCGGCGCGGAAGTCGGTCTGATCTGTCGGGGTTTCCGCGTGCAGGCGCACCTCAGGACCGATCGCCGTGGAAGTACCGTCATCCGCGTAACGCAGGCGCAGCCGCAACTGGTCATCGATGAAGCGGTAGACCGTGACCTCGGCCGTCGCACCCGGGCTCAGCACCAGAGGCAGCACCTGCGTGCGTGAGGCCATGTGGTTGGCGATCGCGCCCAGCACCAGCACCGCGCAGGCAAGCGCCCACAGGCTCCACAGCACCCACAGGGTGATCCGCACCACCGTTACGCCCTTCACGCTGACATCCGGGTCATCACGTCACCTCTCTGCTGGCCGTGCCGACACAGTAACGAAAAAGCCCCGCTTTCGCGGGGCTCTTCCTGTCACCTACGCCGGGCAGCGCCCGGCGCTACCTCAGGCGAACGGATCCTGCAGGACCATGGTGTGGTCGCGGTCCGGGCCGGTGGAGACGATGCTGATCGGGCAACCGGCCAGCTCTTCCAGCGAACGCAGGTAGGCACGTGCGGCCGGCGGCAGGTCGTCCCAGTTGGTGATGCCGTGGGTGTTCTCGCTCCAGCCCGGGAACTCCAGGTACACCGGGGTGCAGTCTTCCCAGCCCTGCGCGTCCAGCGGCGCGTACTCGGTGCGCTTGCCGTTGTATTCGTACGCGATGCAGACCTTCAGCTTTTCCATGCCATCCAGCACGTCCAGCTTGGTGATGCACAGGCCGCTGATGCCGTTGATGGCCACGGCGCGCTTCAGCGCGACGATGTCCATCCAGCCGCAGCGACGCGGACGGCCGGTCGAGGCACCGTACTCGGCGCCGCGGTCACGGATGCCCTGGCCGACTTCGTCGTCCAGCTCGGTCGGGAACGGGCCGCCGCCGACGCGGGTGGCGTAGGCCTTGGCGATGCCCAGCACGTAGTCGATCGAATCGGCGCCGACGCCGGAACCGGCCAGTGCACCACCCACGGTGGTGTTGGAGCTGGTGACGTACGGGTAGGTGCCGTGGTCGATGTCCAGCAGCGCACCCTGCGCGCCTTCGAACAGCACGCGCTTACCCTGCTTGCGCAGGTCGTGCAGGATGCCGGCCACGTCGGACTTCATCGGCTGCACGTATTCGCCGAAGGCCAGCGCTTCGTCGAAGGTCTTCTGGAAATCGACCGCATCGGTGTTCAGATACTTGGTCAGCACGAAGTTGTGGTAATCCAGCGCGGTGCGCAGCAGTTCTTCCAGCTGCTTCGGGTAATGCAGGTCGGCGATGCGGATGCCGCGACGCGCCACCTTGTCTTCGTAGGCCGGGCCGATGCCACGGCCGGTGGTGCCGATCGCCTTGCCGCCGGCAGCGCGCTCGCGCGCCTGGTCCAGGGCGATGTGGTACGGCATGATCAGCGGCGCGGCCGGGGAGATCTTCAGGCGCGAACGCACTTCCACGCCGGAGGCTTCCAGCTCGGCGATTTCCTTCTGCAGCGCGGCCGGCGAGATCACCACGCCGTTGCCGATCAGGCACAGCGCATCGTCACGCAGGATGCCCGACGGGATCAGGTGCAGGACGGTCTTCTTACCGTTGATGACCAGGGTGTGGCCGGCGTTGTGGCCGCCCTGGAAGCGCACGACGGCGCCGATTTCCTCAGTGAGCAGATCGACGATCTTGCCCTTGCCTTCATCGCCCCACTGGGCACCCAACACTACGACAGACTGACCCATGACGGGCTCCTCATATGTTGCGGCCATCGGGGCCGCGGACGGTTGAACCGTGGCGGGGCTGGCCAGCACCTTGAGGGCGGCTCCAAACGGGGAGCAGCCGACGATGGAAGGCCCAGACACGGAAAAAGCCGAACGGGGAGGCCCGTCCGGCTTTTGTGCATTATCCGGGTTTCCGGGGTCGGGTGCCACCTTTCCGACGGACGGCTTCACCGGCCGGTCAGCCGCCTCGCCCGGTCGTGCCGGCCGCTGGCCGGCAATGCCAACCAAGGTTGGCATCTACCAGAGCCGGGCCACGCATGTGAACGCAGGCGGCCGCTGGCCGGCAATCCCAGGTTGCCGGCCAGCGGCTGGCACTACCCTTTCAATGCCGCGCCCACCACAGCAGGCTCAGGCCGGCCAGCAGCACCAGCCCGCCGAAGCTGCGCAGGGCTGGGCTGGGCAGGTCCAGCAGGCGCTCGGCCATGCGCTTCCAGGCGAACGGGGCGACGAACAGGAACAGGCCTTCCAGCACCGCCACCAGGCAGACGGCGGCGAACAGATCTTTCATGGGGGACTCCGGAAAAAGCACGGGGCCCGGCATCTGGCCGGGCCCCGTGGGGTACTGCCCTGCGACCTCAGCGGTCGTTCTTCAGGTACTGCAGGAACGGGTCGTTCTTGTCGAGCACGATCACGCCGTTGCCGTCGGTCATGGAGCCACGGTAGGCCTCCAGGCTGCGGTAGAACGCATAGAACGACGGGTCGGCCGAGCCGGCCTTGCCGTAGATACGCGCCGCATCGGCGTCGCCTTCACCGCGCAGGCGCTGTGCATCACGCTCGGCCTCAGCGATCAGCACGGTGCTGTCACGGTCGGCCTGGGCGCGGATGGTCAGCGACTGCTCCTCGCCCTCCGCACGCAGCTTGGCCGCTTCCTGCTTGCGCTGGGCGCGCATGCGCTCGTACACGTCATTGATCACCTGGCTGTCGGTGGGCAGGTCCACCTGCTTGATGCGCAGGTCGATCATCTGCATGCCGAGGCCGGCCACCGCTTCGTTGATCCCCTTCAGCTGCTCGGCGATCAGCTCGCTGCGGTCGCCGGAGACCAGCTGCTGCAGGGTGCGCGAGTTGATCTGGTTGCGCAGCGAGTCGGTGATGATCGGTGCCAGGCGGGCATTGGCGATGCGCGGATCGCCACCGGTGGCACGGAAGTAGTCACCCACGTTGGAGATGTAGCCGATGGCGAAGAAGTCGACGCTGACGTCCTTCTGCTCGGCGGTGAAGTAACGCGCCGGGGCGGTGTCGAGCACCTGGAAGCGGCGGTCGAAGACCTTCACCGTTTCCACCACCGGCACCTTGAAGTGCAGGCCCGGCTTGATGTCCGAACGCACCACCTTGCCCAGGTTCAGCACCATGGCGGTCTGGTCCTCACGGACCACGTACACCGAGCCAAGCAGGCCCAGCACCACCGCCACGATCACGGCGATCCAGATAGGACTCTTCATCGGCTGCCCTCCTCACGGCCGCTCGGTCGCCCGGTCGGGCGGCCCACCGGCCGGCCCGGATCACGGGAAGCTTCCGCCGCTGCACCCGGCAGCGACGGCATCACCACCTCCGGATTGGTCACTCCCGGCGGCGCCGAGGTGGTGGGACGGGTATCGCCGGTCATCGGCACGTAGATCAGCTGGCGGCCATCGCCACCGATCACCTTGCGGTTCTCGCTCAGCACCTGCTGCACGGTCTCCAGCCACAGGCGCTTGCGGGTCACTTCGGGGGCGTCCTTGTACTGGGCCTGCAACAGGCTGAAGCGCTGCGCGTCACCCTCGGCCTTGGAGACCACGGCCTGCTTGTAGCCTTCGGCGGTGGTACGGGCGCGCGAGGCCTGGCCTCGGGCTTCCGGCACGACCTTGGCGGCGTAGGCCTGGGCTTCGTTGATCAGGCGTTCCTTGACCTGCTGGGCACCGTTGACCTCGTCGAAGGCCGGCTTCACTTCTTCCGGCGGACGGGCGTCCTGCAGGGTCAGGCCGGTCACGGTCAGGCCGGTCTTGAACGCCTTCAGCAGCGCCTGCAGGCGCTCTTCAGCAGCCACGGCCAGCGGGCCACGGTTGTTCAGCACGGCGTTGAGGTCGGCACGGCCGACTTCCTCGCGCACCGCACTCTGCGCCGACTGCTCCAGCACCTGGTTGGCATCAACCGTGCCGAACAGGTACTGCTGCGGGTCGTCGATGCGGTACTGGACGTTCAGCGAGACGTTGACGATGTTCTCGTCGCGGGTCAGCACCGGCACCTGGATCGAGAAGGTCTTGATCTCGGTGGCGTTGACCTTGGTGACCGATTCGATCGGCCACGGCAGCTTGAAGTTCGGGCCGGGCTGCAGGATGCGCGAGAACTGGCCGAAGCGCAGCACCACGCCACGCTGCTGTTCGCCGATCAGCTGGAAGCTGGAGAACAGCACCAGCAACACCACGGCTGCCACCACCCAACGCATGATGCCACCGTCGAACAGGTCCTTCAGCGGCCCGGGCAGTCCGCCCCAGCCACCACCATTGCCACCGCCGCGCGACCCGAAGGGCCCGCGTCGATTGTCCTCGGGGCCTTGTCCGCCCTTGTTGCCGCCGGGTGTATTCCAGGCCATGCACGCTCCATCAAGATTTGGGCTGCGGCGCGGGCCCTTCCCGCACCACCAGCCGTGAAACCATCACCGATCATACAAGATGGGGCGGATCGGCAGGATCGAAAGGGGGGCAACGGGGTAAGGTGACGTTTTCCTCGAAGTCAGGCAACGCCGATGGCCCCCACCACCCCGTTCACCGCCTTCCGCATCGAAAACGACGCCGCCGGCTACCGCAGCGGCCTGGCCCAGCTCACTGTCGACGACCTCAACCCCGGCCAGGTACTGATCCGCGCCCAGTGGTCTTCGGTCAACTACAAGGATGCGCTGGCGGGCACCGGCAAGGGCAGGATCCTGCGCCGCTTCCCGCTGGTCGGCGGGATCGATGTGGCCGGCACCGTGGTGGCATCCACCGACCCGGCCTGGCGTGAAGGCGATGCGGTACTGGCCACCGGCTGCGGCCTCAGCGAAACCCGCGATGGGGGCTACAGCCAGTACGTGCGGCTGGAATCGAGCGCGGTGATCGCACAGCCGGCCGGACTGACCCCCCGTGAGGCGATGGTGCTGGGCACCGCCGGCTTCACGGCAGCGCTGGCGCTGCTGCGCCTGCAGGACAACCGGCAGACACCGGAGCTCGGCCCACTGGCGGTCACCGGCGCCAGCGGTGGTGTGGGCGCGCTGGCGCTGTCGATCTTCAGCCGCGCCGGCTACACGGTGCACGCGGTCAGCGGCAAACCCGAACAGACCGGTTTCCTGCACGACATCGGCGCCAGCGAAGTACTGCCGCGCGAGGCACTGTCCGACACCGGCCCACTGCAATCGGCCCGCTTCGGCGGGGGCCTCGACAATGCCGGAGGCGACATGCTGGCCAGCCTGCTGGCGCAGACCGTGCCCTATGGCAGCGTGGTCAGTGCCGGCCTCGCGGCCAGCCCGAAACTGGACATGACGGTGATGCCGTTCATCCTGCGCGGCGTGTCACTGCTGGGCGTGTCCTCGGCCAATGCACCGCGCGGGCTGCGCGAAGCAGTGTGGGCGCGGCTGGGCAATGAGTGGAAGCCGCAACACCTGGACCGCATCTGTACCGCCGAAGTCGGCCTGGACGGCCTGCCGGCGGTGTTCGAGCGGATGCTGGCCGGCGGTTCGCTGGGCCGCACCGTGGTGCGGATCGACTGAACGTCGCAGGCAGGCGACGGACGGCAGACGCGCCCCTCCCGCCGGTAATGGGCCCGCACTACACTGCGGGCATTACATGGGGAACAACATGGCACGCATTCTGATCGTCGACGACTCACCGTCGCAGCTGTTGGGGATACAGCGCATCGTCGAGAAGCTCGGGCACCAGATCCTGACCGCCACCGATGGCGCCGCCGGGGTCGAAACCGCCAAGGCCGAGCTGCCCGACCTGGTCCTGATGGACGTGGTGATGCCCAACCTCAATGGCTTCCAGGCCACCCGCACCCTCGCCCGCGACGAGGCGACCCGGCATATCCCGGTGATCCTGGTGACCACCAAGGACCAGGACACCGACCGCATGTGGGGCATGCGCCAGGGCGCCAAGGCCTACATCACCAAGCCGTTCTCGGAAGACGAACTGTCCGAGGTGCTGGAACGGGTGTTCGCCGGGCAGGGCTGAGACACGCGCGGTAGTGCCGGCCGCTGGCCGGCAACCACGCATCACCGTCCCGGGCAATGAAGTTGCCGGCCAGCGGCCGGCACTACCTTCAAATGGTCTCGCCGAAGGCCTTGGCCAGGTTCCGGTAGGCCTTCTTCTGCGCCTCGTCAGTCGCGGCCGGGGCCAGGATCTCGATCTCGACGATCTGGTCGCCCTCCGGATTGCCTGGCAGCCCACGGCCACGCAGGCGCAGCTTGCGACCGGCATCGGAATCGGCCGGAATCTTCAATTCCACCGCTCCACCCAGGGTCGGCACGCTGATGCTCGTACCCAGCGCGGCCTGCCACGGCGTGACCGGCAGCGTATAGAGGATGTTGCGGCCATCGACCTCGAACTGCGGGTGGGCGGCATATTCCACTTCCAGCAGCAGGTTGCCGCCATGGTTGCCCTGCCCGGCCAGCCGGATCACTTGGCCTGGGCGGATGCCCTTGGGCACGCGCACGTCCAGCTGCTTGCCGTTGACGGTGATGCGCAGGCTGTCGCCGCTGTAGGCCGCTTCCAGCGGAACCGACAGCTTGGCGCGGGTGTCGCGGTTGGGCGCGTGGCCCTGGCTGCTGAAGCCCGGCCCCGGACCAGCGCCACCACCGCCACGCTGGCGCGCGAACAGGCTCTCGAAGAAGTCGCTGAAGCCGCCATTGGGGCCGCCACCGCCGAATACTTCCTCGAAATTGAAACCGCCAGCACCACCATAGTTCGGCGGCACGTTGAACTCCTCGCCCGGGCGATAGCCCTGCGCGCGCAGCTGGTCGTAGGCCGCGCGCTTTTCCGGATCGCGCAGCGCCTCGTAGGCCTCGTTGACCGCCTTGAACTTGTCTTCGGCCCCGGCCTCCTTGCTGACGTCCGGGTGGTACTTGCGTGCCAGCCGGCGGTAGGCGGTCTTGATCTCCGCCTCGCCCGCGCTCGGTTCCACCCCCAGGGTGGCGTAGTAATCCTTGAATTCCATCCAGCTACCTCGATCTGCTTCGGCCGCGCCGGTGGCGCCGCCCCGGGTTCATTCTACGCGCCGGCATGCTACGCCGCCCCTCGTGCGGCCACGGTGAGGCCGACTGATCCTGCGCAATGCGGCTGCCATCCCCATGCGCCACGCTGTGGCTGGAAGCCCCCGCCGCAAAGCCTGAAGATGGGGCCTGCACACGGGTTTTCCAATGTCTTGACGCCCCTGTCCCATCCGGCCCACTAGCCTGCCCCAGCAAGGAGTTCCCCATGACCATCCATGTCGGCGACCGCATTCCGGAAGTGACCCTCAAGCGCATCCGCGAGGGCATCGAAACGCTCGATACGCATTCGCTGTTCGACGCACGCAAGGTGGTGCTGTTCGCCGTGCCCGGCGCGTTCACCCCGACCTGCTCGGCGCGCCACCTGCCCGGCTACGTCGAGAAATTCCAGGCCTTCCGCCAGCGCGGCATTGATGTCTACTGCATGGCCGTCAACGACCCATTCGTGATGAAGGCCTGGGCCGCCGACCAGAGCGTGCCCGACGGCCTGCTGATGCTGTCCGACGGCAATGCCGAACTGACCCGGGCGCTCGGCCTCGAGCTCGACGCCAGCGCCTCGGGCATGGGCATCCGCTCACGCCGTTTCGCCCTGTACGTGGTGGATGGCGTGGTGCGTGCGGCCTGGATCGAGCAGCCCGGCCAGTTCGAAGTGTCTTCGGCCGAATACGTGCTGGAGCACCTGCCAACCTGATCTTCCACCCCAAGAGGAAACGGCCAGCCATGTCCACCAAGCCAGCCAAAGCCGCAAAGCCTGCCGCAAAGCTGCCCGGCATCAGTGACCGCAAGACCCTGCGCGAACGCGCCCGTCGCAATATCGAAGACGGTGCGATCACCGACAGCTACAGCGCCGACCGAAAGGTCGTGATCAAGCTGCTCAACGATGCGTTGGCCACCGAGTACGTGTGCGTGCTGCGCTACTACCGGCACTACTTCATGGCCAAGGGCATGCTGGCCGACGCGGTGAAAGCCGAATTCCTCGAACATGCACAGCAGGAACAGGCGCACGCCGGCAAGCTGGCCGAGCGCATCGTCCAGCTCGGCGGCGAGCCGGACTTCAACCCCGACACGCTGACCGCGCGCTCGCATGCCGAGTACAAGGAAGGCAGCGACCTGCGCGACATGGTGCGCGAGAACCTGGTGGCCGAACGCATCGCCATCGACAGCTACCGCGAGATGATCAACTTCATCGGCGACCGCGATACCACCACCAAGCGCATCCTTGAAGAGATACTGGCGCAGGAAGAGGAGCACGCCGACGAGTTCGCCGACCTGCTGGATGGGTGGATCGGGGAATAGCGGCCCCGCATACGCCTTGGTAGATGCCCACCTTGGTGGGCGCATTTATCGCGTGCCAACCAAGGTTGGCACCTACCAGAGCATGGATCCGTCGGGTCGCCGGGCCATTCCCAGCACCTACCGCAGGACGTTGAACCTTACCTGCGTCCACGCGCCATCGGCCGCCAGCGCGGTCAAAGTGTGTGCACCCGGATCGGCGAACTCGCGCTGCATCAACTGCGCGCCGTGGGTCTGTGCGATCCAGCGTCCATCCAGCAGCCAGTCCACCGCCTGCTCGCTGCCCAGCGCGCGCAGCTGCAGGCGCACGCCATGTTCGGCATTGGGTGCACGCGCCAGTGCAGCGCCATCATTGAGGCCATCGATGTGCAGGGCCACGCTGGCCTCACGCCCGTCGTCGCGGCAATCCGGCGACAGCGCCGGCAACTGCGAGGCAGCGCGTGTGGCCTTGGGCAGCCACGGTGACAACAACGCCGGCCAGCGCGCGATCTCGCGCGCTACTTCCTCATGTGGATTACGGCAATCGGCCGATACACGCAGTCCGGTCCGCGCATCAGCCAGGTAACGCTGCCGGCCCGGTTGCCAGCGCCGCGCCTCGCGCTCGGGGAAGGTCGGTGGTGCCGCGCCGTCCAGCAGATAGGCCGACATCCGCCGCTGGCACAGTGCCGTCGGCAGGCCTTCGGCGCGTTCGCCGGTTGGCCAGCAGATGTCTTCCTTACTGACGCTGGACGGCATCGGTGCCGCCGCTGAATCGCCGCGCTGGCGCGGCAGGCTGTCGACCACCTCGAACATCAGCGGCAGTGCAGTGACCGCACCGTACTGGCCGGGCAACGGCGTGCCGTCCGGTCGGCCCACCCACACACCCACGGTGTAGTGACGCGTGCTGCCAATCGCCCACGCATCGCGATAGCCATAGCTGGTACCGGTCTTCCAGGCTACGCGCGGGCGACCGCCAACATCGAAGGTGCCAGCGCTGTAGCCTGGGCGCGGGTTCGATTCCAGCATTTCGCGCACGATCCAGCTTGCGCCCGGCGAGGCCAGGCGCCGCTCGATCATCGGTTCGTCATCGGTGTAGCGCACACGTCCAGCAATGCCGTTGCGGTTGAGCGCCGCGAACGCGCCGACCAGATCTTCCAGCCGCGCACCGGTGCCGCCCAGAATCAAAGACAGGTTGGGCGTGCTGCCCGGCGGGAAGCGCAGCTGGATGCCGGAGTGTGAAAGCCGCGCAGCAAAGCGCGCAGCCCCGACCCGCTGCAGCAGGTCCACCGAGGGCACGTTGAGCGACAGGCGCAATGCGCTGGACGCGCCGATCGGCCCATTGAAGGCCATGTCGAAATTGCCGGGCCGGTAGCTGCCGAAACTCTGTGGCGCATCAACCAGCAGGCTTTCCGAATGGATCAGGCCATCGTCCAGCGCCATCGCATACAGGAACGGCTTGAGCGTGGAGCCCGGCGACCGCCAGGCCTGCACCATGTCGACGTGGCCGAGCCGCTGGCGGTCACCAAAGGACAACGTACCGACGTAGGCACGCGCCTGCAGAGTCTGGTTGTCGACCACCAGCAAGGCGGCCGAGGTGCGCTCGGGCAGCGTCGAGAAATAGCTGGCCACGCGTTCTTCCAGCGTGCGCTGCAGGCCGATGTCGATGCTGCTCTGGATACGCGCCTGGCCCGGATGCGCCGAGTGCAGGCGCTGCGCCAGCAGTGCGGCGTGCAGCGGAGGCCGCAGCGAGCGCGCCACCACGTTCTCGATGCGCGCATCCTGCACTTCCTCCGGCGTCCACGCGCCCAGTTCGGCCATGCGTGACAGCACCTTGTCCCGCGCCTTCTGCGCGGCTTCCGGGTGGCGGTCCGGGCGCAGCCGGCTTGGTGCCTGTGGCAGTACCGCCAGCAACGCGGCCTCGGCATGTGACAGCTGCGCCGCCGGCTTGCCCAGATAGGCCCAGCTGGCCGCTTCCACGCCCTCGATGGTGCCACCGTAGGGCGCACGCTCCAGATACAGGGCCAGGATCTGCCGCTTGCTCAGGTGAACTTCCAGCTGCACCGCGCGCAGCATCTGCTTGAGCTTTCCCCAGGGCGTGCGCGTATGCGGGTCGAGGATGCGCGCGACCTGCATGGTCAGGGTCGAGCCGCCGGAAACGATGCGACCACCGCGCAGCAGCTGGCCGCTGGCACGCAGGATGGCCAGCGGGTTGATACCCGGATGGCGCCAGAACCAGCGGTCTTCGTAGGTCAGCAGCGCCTGCAGGTACAGCGGCGAGACGCTGTCGATCGATGCCGGATAGCGCCACACGCCCTCGGCATCGGCGAACGCACGCAACGGCGTGCCATCGGCGGCGACCACCAAGGTGCTGGTATCGCGTTGCTTCGGCAGCGGTGGCGGGAAGGCGAAATCCAGCACCAGCAGCAGTGCCAGCAGGGCCGCCGTACCCCAGCGCAGCCACGGCCACAGCGGCCGCAACCGGCGGTGCAGGGCCGCCAGCCGGGTCGTCGTCGTGTTTCTCATTGCAGCGTGCCGGATTGGAGCTTGCCAGCGGGACGGGCCGCGCCGTCGCGGCCCGTCCGCGCGGTCACGGCTGTACCACCGTGATCGTGGTCGGGTTGCTGCGGCCGACGCCACGCAGCTGCGGCCGGTACATGTCTTCCACCAGCGGCGGCGGCACCGAGTAGGTACCCGGGGTCACCGCACGCACCAGATAGAACACGTTGGCCTTGCTGCCACGCGAGAGCTTCAGCGCGGCCACATAGCGGTCGTCGCGGAACTCTTCGTGCTTGGTGTCGGCAGCTTCGCCGCGGTCGCTGATGGTGATGCCATCAACCACTACGTCGGCCCACTGCTTGGCATCGCCCAGGTTGAAGTTCTCGATCTCCAGGCCGGCCGGCAGCAGGTCGGTCAGCAGTGCATCGGGCATCGTGGTGTCGGCGGTGACGGTGACGCGCACGATCAGCGCTTCGCCTTCCTTCAGCGGACGCGGCGACCACGGCTTGCCATCGGTGCCGAAGTAGCTGCGCTCAATGCCCAGCACGCTGTTGTCCGGTGCCGGCGCACTGCGCGGGATACCGGCAACGTCGATGCTGGCGAACATCGGCGGCTGCCCCTGCGGAGTGAAGCGCACGCCGCTGGCCAGCTCGCTGGCGCTGAAATTGCGGCCGAACAGCTTGCGCTCGCCGATGGCTTCGGTGTTGCCACCGATCACCAGCTCACCGGCCACCAGCGCCTTCTGATTGGCGGCCAGTGCCTTGCCAAGGCGGGCGATGGCCACCTGTTCCTGCGTGCTCAGCCACATCCAGCCGGCATTGCGGCGCGCATCCAGGCCACGGCCCAGATCCACCGCACGCGCATCCCAGGCCGGCTTGGCCAGCTTGTTTTCGTGGGTCAGCGCGATCATCAGCGCGTCATCACGGATGGCGCTGCCGTAGTCGCCGAAGTACGACGGACGTTCGCTGCTGGACTTGGCGAAGGCCGCGGCCAATGCCGCCTGGCCACGCTTGGCATCGCCCTGCAGCGACAGCGCCACGCCCAGATGGACCAGCGACAGGCCGCCGACCGCCTTGCTGCGCTCGTTGTCGTACAGCGTGCGCAGGGTACCCAGCGGCGCACGGTTGACCCTGGCCAGCACGTAGCCCGAATACGCCTGGTTGGCGAACTTCAGCTTCTCGCGGTCGTCCTGGCCGTAGAACTGATTGCCACCGGACAGCAGATCCTCGCTGAGACGGTTGAGCGCCTTCTGCAGCACGTTGTCGGGCACCGCGAAACCGGCGTCCTTCGCGTCGAGCAGGAACTCGGTGATGTACGGGGTCAGCCACGGGTTCACGTAGCCGTCGTCACCCCACATCGAGAAGTTGCCATTGGCCACCTGCATCGACGCCAGGCGGCCAAACGCACCTTCCATGCGCTCGCGACGGGTCTTGGCATCCAGCCCGTCGGCACCGAGCATCGACGACGTCGCCTGGTCCAGGATCAACGCAGCGTAGCCCTTGCTGGTGGTCTGCTCGGCACAGCCATACGGGTAGTTCAGCGCGCCCTGCAGTGCACTGGCGAACGGAATCGGCGGCAGCGGGCTGACCAGCAGGCGGGCATTCACCGACTCGGACATCAGGCCATCGGTCAGGCTGTTGTCGAGGCTGACCGCCGCCAGCGGATCAAGCGTACGTACCTGCGAACGCAGCACCTGCGGCCACGCCGCACGCACCGGCAGCTCGTAGCGGCGGTCGGCCTTGAAGCCGTTGCCGTCCACACGTACGCGCACCTTGGCCACGCTGTGGCCCTCACGCGCGGACAGCGGGAAACTCAGCGTTGTCTTGGCATCGGCATTCAACTGCACGCTGCGGCTGCCCTCGCCCAGGTTCAACGGGCCATCGGTGTCCACCTTCACGTTGAACTGGCCCGGCTTGCCGGTGAAGTTCTGCACGTCCAGGGTCACCGTGCTGCGGTCGCCCGGGGCCAGCACGCGCGGCATGCTGGCTTCGGCCAGGATCGGCGCGCGCACCACGGTTTCCACGTCGCGCTTGCCGTACTGGTCATCGCTGTAGACCAGCGCCGACACCCGCAGGGTACCGTTGAAGTCCGGCACCTTCAGGCGGATGCGGGCGATGCCCTTGGCATCGAGCTGCACCGGGCCGGAGAACAGGTCCACGGTCTGCACGCGCGCGGTCGGGCGCTTGGCCTGCGGCAATGCCTGCAGCGCCATGTCGCCACCGAACTTCAGCTTGCCGGCACCGCCGTCAAAGCTCTCGATCACCCGGCTGTAGATGTCATAGGCATCAATGCCGAGGCGACGCTGGGCGAAGAAGTGCGCACCGGCATCGGGCACCGGGAAGCGGGTGATGTTGAGGATGCCCACGTCCACCGCCGAGACGGTCACGTGCGCCATCTTGCCGGCCAGCTGCGGTGCACTGACCGTCACCGGCAGGTCCTGTTCCGGGCGCATCTGCTTGGGCGCCACCAGGCCGACCGCCACGGTGCGGCCCTTGCGGTCCATCGGCACGTGCACCACGCCCACGGCACGGGCTGGGGTGATCTTGCTCGGCGCACTGCCGCCACGGAACACCAGCGCGGTGATGTAGACGTCGTGGCGCTCCCAGTCGGCGGTGACTGGAATCTTGAAGGTCGACCCCGGCTTGGCGTCGATGTCCTGCACGTACAGCATGCGGTCGGTCTCGACCATCAGGATGCCCTTGCCGGCATGCGGCGGGGTCACCGTCACTTCCAGGGTGTCACCGGCCTTGTAGCCGGTCTTGTCCAGGCCCAGCTTGACCTTGTCCGGGCGCGCGTCCAAACCGCGGTTGTCGTCGCCCCAACTCCAGCCGGCACGGAACGGGTAGCGGCTGGTCAGGCCGGTGGACGGATCGAACACGTCCACCCGGTATTCGCCCCACTCCACCGGGAAATCGAAGGCGACCGCGCTGCTGCCGGCATCGACGGTGCGGGTTTCCTTGTTCTCGAAACGGCGGGTGAAATCGTAGTCCCAGCGGTTGTCGTTGAAGGTCCAGTGGTAGTCGCGCAGCTCGCGCACCAGGGTGATCTTCAGGCCCTTGGCCGGCTGCGATGCACCCGCTGCATCCACGCGCATCAGCTCGAAGCGCGCATTGCCGTTGGAATCAGCACCATCCTCGGGGTTGAACAGCGGGCGCACGCCAACCAGCGCGTTGGCCGGCCACATCACCCGCTTCAGGGTACGGGTGACGGTACGGCCACCGGTTTCATACAGGCTGCCGGACAGCACCACGGCGATCGGTGCCTTGGCCTTGGCCGCCTCTTCCGGCAACGCCACATCCTCACGCAGCTGGCCGTTGCCCGGCAGCGTGGTATCGATCACGTCCTTGGCTTCGCGCGGCAACTGCAGGGTCGGGTCACCGAAGAAGTAGCCCGGCAGGCCCTCGACCGGCTGCTGCTCGGCGGCCACCGCCATGCGCGCGGTGAAACGGTTGCCGTCGGCCGGCGCCCCGTACAGGTAGGCGCCATTGGCCTGCAGGCGCAGGTCCTCACCCGGCTTCAGCGTCTTCTGTGCGCTGTCCAGGTCCAGCTTCATGCGCTCGGGCAGGAACTCCTCGATACGCAGGGTCATGCCCTGGATCGCTTCCTTGCTCGCCGGGTCGGTGCGGAACTCGACCTGCCAGCGCCCGGTCGGCGCCTCGGCGGGGATCACCTGCTCGAAATTGATGTAGCCCTGCTCGCCCGGCTGCAGGCGGGTCTCGCGGAAGGTCTTGCCGTCGGGCTGCTTCAGGCGCAGGAACACCGGCTGAGCCTTGACCGGCTTGCCATCGTTGTCGCGCAGCAGGGCGGACAGGCGCACGGTTTCGCCCGGGCGATACAGGTCGCGCCCGGACCAGGCATAGACGTCGAACCAGGCATTGTCACGGCCGGCCACGGCGAATTCGCTCAGGTCCAGCGCCGGCTGGTTGAACGGCAGGAAGCTGGTGTCCTTGCCCGTGCTGGCGACCAGCACGTGGGTGGCATCCAGCGTGTAGTTCAGCAGCGCATTGCCGTTGCCGTCGGTGCTGCCCTTCAGTACCACCTCGCCCTTGGCGTCGAGCACGCGCAGGTCGATGCCCTTCAGCGGCGCGCCGTCCTTGAGGCCGGCGGTGTGCACGAACAGCTTGTCCTTGTAGGCACGGGTATGCAGGCCGATGTCGCTGACCGAGAAGAACGCGGTATCGAACTCGCCTTCGTAGTCACCGGTGCGCTTGAGCAGGGCAAAGTACAGGCCCGGCTCCTGCAGTTCCTTGATGTCCTGGGTCGGCAGGTAGGTCAGCACCCGCTCGTTCTTCTTGCCGCCGAGGATGAAGCGGTTGACGTAGACCGGCTCGGCCAGTTTGTTGATCGGGCTGCGTTCGTAGTCGCTGCTCAGCTCCCAGCTGCCACGGCGGCCGCCGCGCTGGTACTGGCTGAAGAAGGTCGGCAGGTCCTTCTCGCGCACGCGCAGGAATTCGACGTCAACCTCGGGCACGTTCACCGAGACCACCGGCAGGCCACGGCTGTCCTTGGCCGGCAGCACGCTGCCCTGCGAGGCGAAGCCGACCACCGGCTTCAGCTCGCCGCTGAACACCTTCTGCTTCAGTTCCATGCCCAGCCGGCTGCCATCGGCGGCCAGCAGGTCGGGCGAGACCACCAGGCTGAATTCCTTGCCGGCCTCCACGAACGGATAGCGCAGGGTCAGGCCGTCATCGGACAGCGTCCAGCTGCTGTCGTCGGTGCCGACCTTCTCTTCGAAGCGCACCAGCTTGTCGAAATCCTGGGTGCCGACCAGCGGGCGCGAGAACTCCAGCGCCAGCGACAGGCCGTCATTCTTCTGGTCCGGGTAGGCACGCAGCAGGGTGAACTCCTTCACCTGCTCGGCCTGGGTGGTGATGGCTTCACCGCTGGCCTTGGGCAGCTGCCCGCTGTCGTTGCGGCAACCGGCCAGGCCCAGCAACAGGCCTCCTGCCAGTACCGCCGCCGCCCATCCCCACCGCTTCCGCCGTGCCGGACCGCTCATGTCGTCACTCCTTGATCGAGGCGGCCATTATAGGCAGGCCGCGTCAAGGTGTTGACGCGAATTCGGCAATTGCCCGGGCGGGTAGTGCCGGCCGCTGGCCGGCGGAACCGGTAGTCGCCAACCTTGGTGGGCGTCGGCCATGCCAACCAAGGTTGGCACCTACCAAAGCAAGCCGAGCCACGTGCCCGGCAAGCAGGCGTGGTGTCAGATCCACCAAAGCGTTGCTACACCGGCAGGTACAGGTCCACGTAGTCGGTCACCGGCATTGCCGCTAGGGCCACCGGGTCCAGCGATGCGGCCAGGATGCGCTGCTGCTGGCTGGTCGGGAAGCGGTGGGCCAGGTGCCGGCGGAACTTGTCCATCAGCAGCGGAATGCCTTCCTCGCGACGGCGGGCATGGCCGAGCGGGTACTCCACCAGCACCTCCGGCAGCTCGGTGCCATCGGTGAAGCGCACGCTCAGGCCGTTGGCGATGCTGCGCTTGTCCGGGTCCAGGTAATCGGCGCTGAGCTGCGGGTCTTCATGGCAGGTCATCTTCGCGCGCAGCGCATCGATGCGCGGATCCGCCGCCACATCGTCCTCGTAGTCCTCTGCCACCAGCCGCCCATGCAGCAACGCGATGGCGACCATGTACTGCACGCAGTGGTCGCGATCGGCCGGGTTGTGCAGCGGCCCCTGCTTGTCGATGATGCGGATGCAGGCGTCCTGGGTCCGGATCGCGATGTGTTCGATGTCCTCGACGCGCCGCCCGGCCACGCGCAATTGCTGGTGCAGCGTGATCGCTGCCTCCACTGCGGTCTGGCCGTGGAACTCGGCCGGGTAGCTGATCTTGAACAGCACGTTCTCCATCACATAGCTGCCCAGCGGTCGCTCCAGCGTCAGTGCCTGGCCATGCATGGACACAGCCTCGAAGCCCCAGGTCGGTGCACTGAGCACGCTCGGATAGCCCATTTCACCCGTTGCCGCGATCAGCGCCAGGCGTACGCCACGGCTGGTGGCATCGCCGGCGGCCCAGCTCTTGCGCGAACCGGTGTTGGGCGCGTGCCGGTAGGTCCGCAGCGCCTGGCCATCGACCCAGGCCAGCGACACTGCATTGAGCATGCGTTCGCGATCCAGCCCGAGCAGCTGCGCCACCACAGCGGTGGTGGCGACCTTGACCAGCACCACATGGTCCAGCCCGACCCGATTGAAGGAATTCTGCAGGGCCAGTACACCCTGGATCTCGTGCGCCTTGATCATCGCCAGCAGCACGTCCTGCACGGTCGGCGGCGGGCGGCGCAGGGCCTGCGCGTTGCGACCCAGCCAATCGCAGACGGCAAGGATGCCGCCCAGGTTGTCCGACGGATGGCCCCATTCGGCGGCGAGCCAGGTGTCGTTGAAATCCAGCCAGCGCACCATCGCGCCGAGGTTGAACGCCGCCTGCACCGGGTCCAGCACGTAGTGCGTGCCCGGCACGCGCGCGCCGTTGACCACGCTGATGCCCGGCACCACGGGACCGAGCAGCTTGCTGCAGGCCGGGAAGGACAGCGCTTCCAGCCCGCAGCCCAGCGTATCAAGCAGGCAGTGGTGCGCGGTCTGGAACGCCAGCGGTGAGTCGATACGGGCGTCGCGCACGTAATCGACGATGTCCACCAGCAGCGCATCCCACGCTGCACGCTCGTTGGATGGGGTGGGGTTGTCGGACATCGTCGATCTCCTCTTCAGAAAAGCAGGTCAGGCCGCGCATCCCGGTAGTCGCCAACCTTGGTTGGCGCTGGACATTGCCCGGGCGGCGCCAATGCCATGCCAACCAAGGCTGGCATCTACCGAAGCGTGTGATGCCAGCGCCGACCTGCGGGTTACTCGGCCGGCACCCGCACCTTGCCTTCCATCAGCACGCGGGCGCTGCGGCTCATGATGGCCTTGGTCACTGTCCACTGGCCGTCAACGAAACCAGCCTGCGCGCCCACGCGCAGCGTGCCGGAAGGATGACCGAAGGTCACTGCCTCGCGTTCGCCACCACCGGCCGCCCGATTGACCAGGGTGCCCGGGATCGCTGCTGCAGTGCCGATCGCCACGGCGGCGGTGCCCATCATCGCGTGGTGCAGCTTGCCCATCGACAGTGCGCGCGCATGCAGGTCGATGGCCGAGGCCAGAATGGCCTTGCCGCTGGATGACACATAGTCCTGCGCCGGCGCCACGAAGGCGACCTTCGGCGTGTGCTGGCGGGTTGCCGCATCTTCCAGGTTCTTGATCAGACCCATGCGCAGCGCGCCATGCGCGCGGATGGTCTCGAACTTCTGCAGTGCGGCCTTGTCCTCATTGATCGCCGGCTGCAGCTCGGTGCCGGTGTAGCCCAGATCGGCAGCGTTGAGGAAGATCGTCGGGATGCCAGCGGTGATCATGGTCACCTCGAAGCTGCCCACGCCGGGCACTTCCAGGGTGTCCACCAGATTGCCAGTCGGGAACATCGCACCCGCATCGCCGTCGTCGGACGGATCAATGAATTCAAGCTGGATCTCGGCGGCCGGGAAGGTCACGCCGTCCAGCTCGAAATCGCCGATTTCCTGAACTTCGCCATCGCGCATCGGCACATGGGCAATGATGGTCTTGCCGATGTTGGCCTGCCAGATGCGCACGGTGCACAGGCCATCGCGCGGCACGCGGGCAGGATCGATCAGGCCATTGGCGATGGCGAACGGACCCACCGCAGTGCTGAGATTGCCGCAGTTGCCGCTCCAATCGACGAAGGCGGTGTCGATCGACACCTGGCCGTACAGGTAGTCCACGTCGTGGTCAGGCACCGAGGCAGTGGAGATGATCACGCACTTGCTGGTGCTGGAGGTGGCGCCCCCCATGCCGTCGGTCTGCTTGCCATACGGATCGGGCGAACCGATCACGCGCATCAGCAGCGCGTCACGCGCGGCGCCCGGCACCTGCGCGGCCTCGGGCAGGTCCTGCAGGCGGAAGAACACGCCCTTGCTGGTGCCGCCGCGCATGTAGGTGGCGGGAATTCGGAGTTGCGGAAGAAAATTCATCGTCGGATCCAAGCGTTTGGATTTCAGGAAATGTCTTGCATCAGTGCGTCAAGGCCACGATCAACGCACCACACCCGCATGACGTCCACGCGGTCCGGCAGATCGAGGTAGTAGACGAGATAGCGTTCAAAGCCCGGAACCTGCATGAAGCGCAAGAGTGCCGGCAACTGTGCGGCGAGGTCGGCATGGCGGACGGAACCTGACGCAGGGAACATCGCAATACGTTGAAGCGTGGCCTCCAGCTCGGCGAGAAAGCGCTGACCCAGTGCCAGCCCTCCCTGTCGTGCGTACCACAGCGCGGCGTCGGCTGCGTCTGTCCCGGCCCGGGGCCTCCATTCAATCGCCTTCACGCTCCATCCTTTCGGTCAGTTCGCGACGCATCCGCTCGAATGTGGCCGCAGTCACCGGAACGGCAGGCCCAGAAGCCAGCCCCTCGGCAATCAACTGCTTGAGCAGCTCTTCAGCCTTGCTGCGCTGACGCTGGCGGATCAGGTCACGCACATAATCCGACGTACTGGAGTAGCCGCCTTCGCGCACTTCCTCGTCCACGAACTGCTTGAGCGGATCGGTCAGCGAAATGTTCATGGTGGCCATGAAACTCTCCTTTGGCAGTTTTTGCCAAGTCAGTGTGCGCCCTGCCCTGGTGTCGGACAAGCCCGCCCCCGGCCTCCGGGGGCAGGCATTCAGTCCGGCATCACGCCACCTTGGCGCCTTCCAGGAAGTCCTGGGCGAAGCGCTGCAGCACGCCGCCGGCCTCGTAGATCGCCACTTCCTCGTCGCTGTCCAGGCGGCAGGTGACCGGCACGAGCACGTCCTGGCCGTCGCGGCGGTGGATGACCAGGGTCAGCTCGGCGCGCGGGGTGCGCTCGCCGATCACGTCGAAGGTCTCGGTGCCGTCGATGCCCAGGGTCAGGCGGGTGGTGCCCGGCTTGAACTCCAGCGGCAGCACGCCCATGCCGATCAGGTTGGTACGGTGAATCCGTTCGAAGCCTTCGGCCGTGATCGCCTCCACGCCGGCCAGGCGCACGCCCTTGGCGGCCCAGTCACGCGAGCTGCCCTGGCCGTAGTCGGCACCGGCGATGATGATCAGCGGCTGCTTGCGGTCCATGTAGGTTTCGATCGCTTCCCACATGCGCATGACCTTGCCTTCCGGCTCCACGCGCGCCAGCGAACCCTGCTTCACGCTGCCGTCGTCGTTGCGCACCATCTCGTTGAACAGCTTCGGGTTGGCGAAGGTGGCGCGCTGCGCGGTCAGGTGGTCACCGCGGTGGGTGGCGTAGGAATTGAAGTCCTCTTCCGGCAGGCCCATCTTCGCCAGGTACTCACCGGCGGCACTGGACGCCAGGATCGCGTTGGACGGCGACAGGTGGTCGGTGGTGATGTTGTCCGGCAGCACCGCCAGCGCGCGCATGCCAGACAGCGTGCGCTCACCGGCCAGTGCGCCCTCCCAGTACGGCGGACGGCGGATGTAGGTGCTCTGCGGGCGCCAGTCGTACAGCGGGCTGACCGCCGCACCGTGCTCCACGCGCACGTTGAACATCGGGTTGTAGACGCGGCGGAACTGCTCCGGCTTCACCGAGGCCTTCACCACCGCGTCGATCTCGGCGTCGCTCGGCCAGATGTCCTTCAGGCGCACCTCGTTGCCGTCGGTGTCCACGCCCAGCACGTCCTTCTCGATATCGAAGCGCACGGTGCCGGCGATGGCATAGGCGATCACCAGCGGCGGCGAAGCCAGGAAGGCCTGCTTCGCATACGGGTGGATGCGGCCATCGAAGTTGCGGTTGCCCGACAACACGGCGGTGGAATACAGGTCGCGATCGATGATTTCCTGCTGGATCTTCGGGTCCAGCGCGCCACTCATGCCGTTGCAGGTGGTGCAGGCGAAGGCGACGATGCCGAAGCCGAGCTTTTCCAGGTCCGGCAGCAGGCCGGCCTCTTCCAGGTACAGCTGCACCGCCTTCGAACCCGGCGCCAGCGACGACTTCACCCACGGCTTGCGCAGCAGGCCACGCTCGTTGGCCTTGCGCGCCAGCAGTGCGGCGGCGATCACGTTGCGCGGATTGGACGTATTGGTGCAGCTGGTGATGGCGGCGATGATCACCGCGCCGTCGGGCATCAGCCCCTGCGCCTGCTCGGCCTTGCCCGCTTCCAGCTTGGCTTCGTCGGCGATGCCGCGCTCGGCCAGCTCGGCGGTCGCCACGCGCTTGTGCGGGTTGGACGGGCCGGCCATGTTGCGCACCACGCTGGACAGGTCGAAGCGCAGCACACGCTCGTATTGTGCGGTGGCCAGGTCATCGGCCCAGAGGCCGGTGGTACGGGCGTAGTTCTCCACCAGAGCCACCTGCGATTCCTCGCGGCCGGTCAGGCGCAGGTAATCGATGGTCTGCCCGTCGATGTAGAACATCGCGGCGGTCGCGCCGTACTCCGGGCACATGTTCGAAATGGTGGCGCGGTCACCGATGGTCAGTGCCGCAGCACCCTCGCCGAAGAATTCAAGATACGCACCGACCACGCGCTCCTTGCGCAGGAACTCGGTCAGCGCCAGCACCACGTCGGTGGCGGTGATGCCCGGCTGCGGCCTGCCGGTCAGCTCGACACCGATGATGTCCGGCAGACGCATCCACGAGGCGCGGCCCAGCATCACGTTCTCGGCTTCCAGGCCGCCAACACCAATCGCGATCACGCCCAGTGCATCCACGTGCGGGGTATGGCTGTCGGTACCCACGCAGGTATCCGGGAAGGCCACGCCGTCCTGCACGTAGACCACCGGCGACATCTTCTCCAGGTTGATCTGGTGCATGATGCCGTTGCCCGGCGGAATCACGTCCACGTTCTCGAACGCCAGCTTGGTCCAATCGATGAAGTGGAAACGGTCTTCGTTGCGGCGATCTTCGATGGCGCGGTTCTTCTCGAACGCCTGCGGATCGAAACCACCGCACTCCACCGCCAGCGAGTGATCGACGATCAGCTGCACCGGCACCACCGGATTGACCTTGGCCGGGTCACCGCCCTTGTCGGCGATCGCATCACGCAGGCCAGCCAGGTCGACCAGTGCGGTCTGGCCGAGGATGTCGTGGCAGACCACGCGCGCCGGGAACCACGGGAAGTCGAGGTCGCGGCGGCGCTCGATCAGCTGCTTCAGCGAATCGCTGAGCGTGGCCGGATCGCAGCGACGCACCAGGTTCTCGGCCAGCACGCGCGAGGTGTACGGCAGGGTGGCATAGGCGCCAGGCTGGATCGCATCGACAGCGGCGCGCGCGTCGAAATAGTCCAGCGTGCTGCCGGGGAGGTTCTTGCGGTAATCGGTATTCATGGGCTGGCGGAGTGCTTGAGGCGGGCCGGGTGCCGGCGGTGCGGCGGCGAAAGCATCCGGCCGGCACGGGGCCGGCCGGATGGGTACAGCAGGTGGATCAGACGCGCTTGTCGATGGCGACGAAGTCGCGGTCTTCCGGACCGATGTAGTTGGCGCTCGGGCGGATGATCTTGCCGTCGATACGCTGCTCGACGATGTGCGCGCTCCAGCCGGCAGTGCGGGCGATCACGAACAGCGGGGTGAACATCGCGGTCGGCACGCCCATCATGTGGTAGCTGACGGCGCTGAACCAGTCCAGGTTCGGGAACATCTTCTTGATGTCCCACATGACCGTTTCCAGGCGCTCGGCAATGTCGTACATCTTCAGGCTGGACTGCTCTTCGGACAGCTCGCGGGCCACGTCCTTGATCACCTTGTTGCGCGGATCGGACACGGTGTAGACCGGGTGGCCGAAACCAATCACCACTTCCTTGCGCTCCACGCGGGCCTTGATGTCTTCCTCGGCCTCGTCGGGATTGTCGTAGCGCTTCTGCACCTCGAAGGCCACTTCATTGGCACCGCCATGCTTGGGACCGCGCAGCGCACCGATGCCACCGCAGATCGCGCTGTACATGTCGCTGCCGGTGCCGGCGATGACGCGGCAGGCGAAGGTGGAGGCATTGAATTCGTGTTCCGCGTACAGGATCAGCGAGGTGTGCATCGCCTTCACCCACGATTCCTGCGGCTTCTCGCCGTGCAGCAGGTGCAGGAAGTGGCCACCGATCGAGTCGTCGTCGGTTTCCACGTCGATGGCGCGGCCGTTGTGGCTCCAGTGGTACCAGTACAGCAGCATCGAACCGAGGCAGGCCATCAGCTTGTCGGCGATGTCACGCGCGCCCGGATGGTTGTGATCGTCCTTCTCCGGCGCCACGCAGCCGAGCACGGACACGCCGGTGCGCATCACGTCCATCGGGTGTGCCGACGGCGGCAGTTCTTCCAGCGCCGCCTTCACTGCTGCCGGAATGCCGCGCAGCGACTTCAGTTTGGCCTTGTACGAAACCAGCTCGGCGCGGGTCGGCAGCTTGCCGTGCACCAGCAGGTAGGCGATTTCCTCGAACTCGCTGGTGTTGGCCAGGTCCAGGATGTCGTAGCCACGGTAGTGCAGATCGTTGCCACTACGGCCCACGCTGCACAGCGCGGTGTTGCCGGCGGCGGTGCCGGACAGGGCGACGGACTTCTTCGGCTTGAAGGTCGGGGTTGCGGTCGTATCGTTCATGTTTCCCTCCGAAAACTTGATGGTGCAGGGTACTGCTTATTTCTTGGCGGCGAACAGTGCATCGAGCTGCTGCTCGAAGGCGTGGTAGCCGATGCGGTCGTAGAGTTCTTCGCGGGTCTGCATGGTCTCCACCACATTGCGCTGGTGGCCATCGCGGCGCACCGCCTGGTAGACGTTCTCGGCAGCCTTGTTGGCGGCGCGGAACGCCGACAGCGGGAACAGCTGGATGGCGACGCCGGCCGAGGCCAGTTCATCGCGGCTGAACAGCGGGGTGGCACCGAATTCGGTGATGTTGGCCAGCACCGGCACCTTCACCGCGTCGACGAAGCGGCGGTAGGTATCCAGGTCGTAGGCAGCCTCGGCAAAGATGCCATCGGCACCGGCCTCAACGCAGGCGATGGCGCGCTCGATGGCCTTGTCCACGCCGTCCACCTGGATGGCGTCGGTGCGCGCGATCAGGAAGAAGTCCGGATCGGTCTTGGCATCGGCGGCCGCCTTCACGCGGTCGACCATTTCACCCTGCGAGACGATCTCCTTGCCCGGGCGGTGACCGCAGCGCTTGGCGCCGACCTGGTCCTCGATGTGGCAGGCGGCCGCGCCGGCCTTGATCAGCGACTTCACGGTGCGCGCGATGTTGAACGCGCTCGGGCCAAAGCCGGTGTCGATGTCGACCATCAGCGGCAGATCGCAGACATCGGTGATGCGGCGCACGTCCACCAGCACGTCTTCCAGGGTATTGATACCCAGGTCCGGTAGGCCCAGCGAGCCTGCGGCAACACCGCCGCCGGACAGGTAGATGGCACGGAAGCCGGCGCGCTTGGCCAGCAGGGCGTGGTTGGCGTTGATCGCGCCGATCACCTGCAGCGGGGATTCGGCAGCCAGCGCCTCACGGAAGCGGGCACCGGCAGAGAAAGGGGCGGAAGCAGTCATGCGGCAATCCAGATTGAAGAACGGATGGGTAGGCGCAAGCACCATGCCAAGCTGCAAGCGATTGATTTCACGGGGATGACCGACACGCAGCCGCGAAACAGATGAAACATTGAAACAGATGTATCATGAAACATTCCGTCTGAACCCGCCGCCATGTACCTGCCCCGCTCGCCCCTGCGCCATGCCGATGCCGACCCCGGCCGACCGGTGATCTGGACGGTCAGCGTCTCGCGGCTGACCGGCCTGCTCGGCGACGTCATTCCCGAGTTCGACCGCCGCGCGCGCATCGAACAGATCAACCTCGGCTTCGAGGAAGCGGTGGATGTGATCGGCCAGCGCCTGCGTCGCGAGCACTGCGATGTGGTGATCGCGGGTGGCTCCAACGCCGCCTGGCTGCGCGGCCGGCTGGAGCTGCCGCTGGTGCCGATCCAGGCCAACGGCTTCGATCTGATGGAAGCACTGGCGCGCGCGCGACGCATCGCCAGCCGCATCGGCCTGGTCACCCACGCCAGCGACGTACCGGTGTTCAGCAACTTCCAGCAGAGCTTCGGCCTGGATATCGAGCATCGCCGCTTCGTAACCCGCGAGGATGCGCGCGACTGCATCGCCGATCTGCGCGCCAACGGCATCGAAGTGATCGTCGGCACCGGCATGGCCATCGACCATGCCGAGCAGGCCGGCCTGCCCGGGGTGCTGCTGTATTCGGCCGACTCGGTGCGGCAGGCGTTCGAACATGCACTGGAACTGACCCAGACCCTGGCACGTTCCGGCAGCAACCGCCCTGCCCCGCGCCGGCGCCCGACAGCGCGTGCCGATGCGCATGAACTGCTCGGCGACAGCGATGCGATGGCGCAGGTGCGCGCACAGATCGCGCTGTATGCCCCGCATGACAGCACCGTGCTGGTCACCGGCGAAACCGGCACCGGCAAGGAACTGGTTGCGCGCCAGCTGCACGCGGCCAGCGGCCGTCGAGGCCGCTTCGTCGCGTTGAACTGCGGCGCGATCAGCGAATCGCTGCTGGAAGCGGAGCTGTTCGGCTACAGCGATGGGGCATTCACCGGCGCACGCCGTGGCGGCCGTGTCGGCCTGATCGAGGCCGCAGACGGTGGCACCCTGTTCCTGGACGAAATCGGCGAATTGCCGCTACCGCTGCAGACCCGCCTGCTGCGGGTGCTGGAAGAACGCGAGGTACTGCGTGTCGGCGCCACCGAACCGACCCCGGTGGACCTGCGCGTGGTGGCCGCCACCCTGCAGTCGCTGGAACAGCGCGCGGCAGCCGGCAGCTTCCGCCGCGACCTGTACTACCGCCTGGCCGCGTTGCGTATCGCCCTGCCCTCGCTGCGTGCGCGGTGCGCGGATATCCCCTTGCTGGCACAGCACTTCTTTCGCCAGCTGCGCGGCATCGATGCGCCACTGGATGAGCATGCACTGGCGGTACTGACCGCCGCGGAGTGGCCCGGCAACGTGCGCGAACTGCGCAATCTGATTGATCGTCTGCGCATCCACTGGCAGCCGGGCGAAGGGCTGATCGATGCGGCGCGACTGCTGCAGCTGGCGCCCGAACTGGTGAACGAGGGCGTTGCAGCCTTGCCGGTGGAAAGCAACGGCAAGCGCCCGCCGCGTGCGCAGCTGGAAGCGCTGTTGCAGGAACATCGCAATGATCGCGAGGGGATGGCGCAGGCGCTGGGCGTGTCACGCACCACGCTATGGCGCTGGCTGCGCGCGGAGGGGTTGTAACCACTCGTTGCCTGGTGGGTGCGAACCTTGGTTCGCACCGCTCTTCCGTCAAGCATCTCATCCACGCATGGCGTGGATCTACCGGAACACACCAAATGCTACAGGCGCACTCCGGCTGCGCGCGGACGAGGAGCACTCACCGTACCCAGCGCGCCTCGATGGCGAACCGTCCACTCCCCACCGCCGCAATCCAAAGCAGCAACACCCCCAGCGGCACTTCGCTCAGGTAGAAGAACCAGCTCAACCAATCCGGCACGCTCAATCCTGCTGGAATGCGTGCGATGCCATCCGTCAATGCCGCCACCGCGCAGATGCCCGCCAGCAGCAATGCCGAAGGGCGACTGAGCAGGCCGAGCACCAGTAGGCCACCCGCAATCCATTCAATCGCCCCAAGCACCGGCGCACTGAACACCGGGAACGGGATACCCGCATCGACCAGCGTATGCACCATGCGCTCGCGTCCCGCGTCGGTGAACACCTTGTTCCAGCCGGACACGCAGAACATCACACCGGCGACGATGCGGGCAAGCAGCAGCAGGTAAGCCTCCACGCCACGACGCGGTGATGGCACGGCAAACAGGCAACGCCAGGAGGGCATGGCGACTCCGGAAATCGAGGGCATTCGTCGGAGTGTGCCGGTTGCTGGCCTGCTCGCAGATGAAGCTGACCAGTCCGTTCGCGACAACCTGCTCTTATAGAGCCAAGCCATGCTCGACTGCCTTGCGCGCCAGAGCACCCGCAGTCGAGCATGGCTCGACTCTACAACGACCGCCTGTCGGCCAGCAGCAGCTCGATTTCCTCCACCTGCACCACCGGCACCTGCCACGGGTGATGCGGCACGATGCCCTGTTCGAAGATGCGCTGCAGCCGCTGCGGATTCCGAGGCAGGCAGAATTCCAGACGCACGCTGTCGACCACCTCGGTGCGACCCGCCTCCCCCTGCACGGGCGACGCACCCACGCGCGGACGGAACTGTTCGAACCCCGGCGCCGACCACCACATACCGTGCTCGTAGTCGCCGGCCGCCAGCGCGTCCACCGCGAGGATGCCCTGCTTCACTGCATCCAGTGCTGCCGACGGCACGAACACCACCACACGGTACAGCGGCAGGCGTTGCATCAGGTTGCCTTACGGGTACAGCAGGCGCTTGCTCCAGCGCCCTTCGGCACCGGCTTCATAGCACCAGCGTTCGTGCAGGCGGAACTGCGCGCCGTACCAGAACTCGATGCGGTCGGGCACCACGCGCAGGCCGCTCCAGCCGTCCGGGCGCGGCACGTCCTTGCCTTCGAAGCGGGCTTCGATCTCGGCCACGCGCGCGTCGAATTCCTCGCGCGTCGCCAGCGTCTTCGACTGCTGCGAGGCCCAGGCGCCGATCTGGCTCATGCGCGGGCGGCTGGCGAAATAGGCATCGGCTTCAGCATCGGCGACCTGCTCGACACGGCCTTCGATGCGCACCTGGATACCCGCCTCGCGCAGGCTGCGCCACAGGAACAACAGCGCGGCCTGCGGATTGGCCTGCAGTTCCTGGCCCTTGTGGCTGTCCAGGTGGGTATAGAAGACGAAGCCACGCTCGTCGAAGGCCTTCAGCAGCACGGTACGCGCCGAGGGACGGCCCTGCGTATCGGCGGTGGCCACGGTCATCGCATTCGGCTCGACCTCGCGGCTCTGCTTGGCCTCGTCGAACAGGCCGGCAAACGTGGACAGGGCTTCGGCGTACAGGTCGCTCATGATTGCGTTCTTCTCACACGGATTGGGCTATTGTGGCTGCATGGCCGCTGCTGCGTATATGCCCCAGGTGAAAGGATTCCCCGAAACATTGGCCGAACAGGCGCTGGATGATGCGCTGGGCAGCGGTGCAGCGGTTCCAGTATTGGCGATCAGCGGCCTGCAGGGGAGCGGCAAATCGACGCTGGCCGCGCAGGTGGTGGCGCGCGCCCAGGCACGCGGCCTGAACGCGGCCACGCTGTCGATCGATGACGTCTACCTCACCCGTGCGCAGCGCCAGCGACTGGCCCGCCAGGTGCATCCGCTGCTGATCACCCGCGGCCCGCCCGGCACCCACGACCTGCCGCTGGCCCATGCCGTGCTGGACGCCGTGGCCACACGCCAGCCCTTCGCGATGCCGCGCTTCGACAAGCTGGCCGATGAACGCCTGCCCGAGGCTCAGTGGCCGCAGCTGCAGCAGCCATTGGACCTGCTGGTGTTCGAAGGCTGGTTCCTCGGCACACCGGCGCAGGATGACAACGCACTGGACAGCCCGCTGAACGCACTGGAGCGCGAGGCCGACGCCGATGGCCGTTGGCGCCGCTGGTGCAACCAGGCGCTGGCCCGCGACTACCCGGCGTTGTGGCAGCGCTGCGACCGCCTGTGGTTCCTGCAGCCGCCGGATTTCTCGGTGGTACCACGCTGGCGCTGGCAGCAGGAGCAGAACCTGCAGGCCGCGCAGCCGGGCCGACACGGCATGAGCCGGCCACAGCTGGAACGCTTCGTGCAGTACTACGAGCGGGTCAGCCGGCAGGCACTGCGCGCCCTGCCCGCCCTGGCCGACCACGTGGTGGTGCTGGACGGCCAGCGCCAGGTGCAGGACGTACGCTGAGCGCGCCTATTCCACCAGGAAGGTTACACGCAGGTTGACCCGCCATTCGGTGATTTCGCCGCTGCCATTGGTGACCACCTTGGTCTCGTTCACCCAGGCGCCCTGGATGCCCTTGACCGTCTCGGAAACCTTCTTCAGCCCGCTGCGCACGGCGTCTTCCACGCTTTTGGGCGAGGAGGTGGTGATTTCGATGACCTTGGCGACCGTCATGGCCTGTACTCCGGTTGGCGCGGGACACCCCGCAGGAACGCCTACCCTGACGTGAAGGACGTAAAGGCAAGGGCACGGAGGTGTTAGCATCAGAGGGCATGAATCCTGCTCCGAACCTGATCCTGATCGGCCCGATGGGCGCCGGCAAAACCTGCATCGGCCGCCGCCTGGCCGAGCGCTTCACGCTGGACTTCGTCGATGTCGACCAGGCCATCGTCGATGCCGCCGGCGCCAGCATCCCGACCATCTTCGAGCACTCGGGTGAAACCGGCTTCCGCAGCCATGAGCGCGAAGCCTTGGCCCGTGTGCTGGAAGGCCGCGGCCAGCTGGTCTCCACCGGTGGCGGCGCTGTACTGGATCCGGACAACCGTACGCTGATCGCCCAGCGCGGCTTCGTGGTCTACCTGCGGGTCAGCGTGGCCGCGCAGCTGGAACGCCTGGCCCGCGACAAAGGCAGGCCACTGCTGCAGCGCCCGGACCGCGAGCAGGTGCTGCACGATCTGGCTGCTCACCGCGACCCGCTGTACCGCGAACTGGCCGACCTCACCCTTGATACCGACCCGTATACCGCTGCCGACGCGACCGCCCACCTGGTGGTCAAGCTGGCCACGCAATGGCAGCGCCAGGACCTGACCGCATGACTTCCCCCGCCCTGCTGCAGGTCGCCGTTGGCGGCGACCGCCCCTACTCCATCACCATCGGCGCTGGTGCCCAGGCCGACGGCACCGCGCTGGCCTCGCATGTGCGCGGCCGCCACGTGCTGCTGCTCAGCGATAGCGAAGTGGCTCCACGCTACCTGGCCGCGGTGAAGCAGACGCTGCTGGCCGCACGCCCCGACCTGATCGTCGGCGAGCACGTGCTGGCCGCCGGCGAAGCCTCCAAGACCCTGGCCGAATTCGGCCGCACGATCGAAGCGCTGGCCGCGCTCGGCGCCACCCGGGATGCCTGCGTGTTCGCCCTCGGTGGCGGCGTGGTCGGTGATCTCGCCGGTTTTGCCGCGGCCTGCTGGATGCGCGGCGTGGACTGCGTGCAGCTTCCGACCACCCTGTTGGCGATGGTCGATTCGTCGGTGGGCGGCAAGACCGCGGTCGACATTCCGGCCGGCAAGAACCTGGTCGGCGCATTCCATCCGCCGCGCGCGGTCATTGCCGATACCCGCGTGCTGGCCACCCTGCCACCGCGCGAGCTGCGCGCCGGCCTGGCCGAAGTGGTGAAGTACGGCGCGCTGGGCGACGCGGTGTTCTTCGAATGGCTGCAGCAGCATGCCGATGCGCTGCTGGCCGGCGAGGATGCGGTACTGTCCGAAGCCATCGCGCGCAGCTGCCGGCACAAGGCCGCCATCGTCGAGCGTGATCCGTTCGAGAAGGGCGAGCGTGCCCTGCTCAACCTCGGCCATACCTTCGGCCATGCCATCGAGACCGAACAGGGCTACTCCGCCCCCGGCCGCGATGCGCTGAACCATGGCGAGGCGGTGGCGGTGGGCATGGTGCTGGCGGCGAAGCTGTCCACCGACCTGGGGCTGGCAGACGACGCCGATCGTGCGCGCCTGCAGGCATTGCTGGAACGCCTCGGCCTGCCGGTGGCGATCCCCGCAGGACTGGACCCGCAGGCCCTGCTCGGCCGCATGCGGCTGGACAAGAAGAACGTGGCCGGCCGCCTACGCCTGGTGCTGTGGCGCGGTATGGGCCGCGCCGAAGTGGTGCCGGACGTGGATGAGGCGGCGGTGCTGAAGGTCTGTCTCTTATACACATCT
>NZ_JCAFWP010000028.1:0-66329 GCF_059295135.1 Stenotrophomonas sp. INTA L402-1 | reverse complement strand
AGATGTGTATAAGAGACAGTACGTATGCAGGGTGATTCCCGCGAAGAACGCGCTGCCTACCATAGCGGCGACGACAGCGGCCACCGCGTCGCACGTCCACGGTCACTCCGGGACGTTCACGAATCGATCTGCAACATTGCCTGGGAGGGGAAAATGTTGAACCACAAGCGCAGCGCGCTGAGCATCGCGCTGGCCGTTGTCCTGGCGCAGACGCTGGCGTCGGCACAGTCCACGCAGAGCACCACCACGCCGGCCGCCACCGCCGCCACCAACCTGGATACGGTGCAGGTCACCGGCATCCGCCGCGGCATCGAGAACGCAATCGCGATCAAGCAGGACGCCACCTCGGTGGTCGAAGCGATCTCCGCCGAAGACATCGGCAAACTGCCCGACGTCAGCATCGCCGAATCCATCTCGCGCCTGCCCGGCCTGGCTGCCCAGCGCGTGGCCGGCCGTGCGCAGGTGATCAGCGTGCGTGGCCTGTCGCCCGACTTCGCCACCACCCTGCTCAATGGCCGTGAAGTGGTCAGCACCGGCGACAACCGCGGCGTCGAGTTCGACCAGTACCCGTCCGAGCTGGTCAACGGCGTGACCGTGTACAAGACCCCGGACGCGGCGCTGGTCGGCCAGGGCCTGTCGGGCACCATCGACATGCAGACCGCACGCCCGCTCAGCTTCGGCGAGCGCGTGATCGCGGTCAGCGGCCGCTACCAGAAGAGCTCCCTGGGCCGCGCTGCCAACATCGACCCGTATGGCAACCGTTTCAGCGCCAGCTACATCGACCAGTTCTTCGACAACACCCTGGGCATCGCCATTGGTTATGCGCACAGCGACATGCCGATCCAGGAGAACCAGGTCGGCCTGTACGAGCCCTGGACCACCGAACACACCGACAAGGGCGAGCGTCGCGGAATCGCACCTGGCACCTACTTCACCGATGGCATCAAGGCCCTGCGTCGCACCGGCAACAACAAGCGCGACGGTGTGATGGCAACGATCCAGTTCCGCCCCAGCAACAGCTGGACCACCACCTTCGATGCGTTCCATACCGAAGCCGAGCAGATCGACACCGCCAACCAGTTCGAGCTGAGCCTCAGCGGCAACGGCGAGGACAGCAACAACCCCAACGCGATCCTGCCGGTGTTCAGCAATGTCGGCCGCAATGCCGATGGCAGCTTCACCGGTGGCACGATCAACAATGCGTACCCGCTGGTGCGCGGCATGTACAACAAGCGCAAGGACAAGATCGATGCGTTCGGCTGGAACAACGAGTTCAACGTCGGTGGCGTGAAGCTGGTCGCCGACCTGAACTACTCCAAGGCGACCCGCCGCGAGATCAACCTGGAAAACAACCTGCAGCTGGTGCCGCGCCCGCAGTTCGACACGATCGGGCTGGTGGTGAACAACAACAGCTTCTCGCAGATCACGCCGGGTCGTGACTACTCCAATCCGGACAGCCTGTTCCTGACCAACACGATCTATGGTTCCGGCTACGGCAAGGTGCCAGAGGTGGAAGACCGCTTGAAGGGCGCCAAGCTGGCGGCGACGCTGCCGGTTCCCGAGGCCATGTCCAGCTGGTTCTCGGATGTGGACGTGGGCGTGAACTATGCCGACCGTCGCAAGCAGAAGGCCCAGGCCGAAGGCAACATCCTGCTCGGCGCCCAAGGCGAATCCACCATCGCACCGGACCTGCAGTACCGCCCGGTCAACCTCGGTTTCGCCGGCATCGGCTACATCCCGTCGTGGAATGTGCCGGCAGCCGTCGGTCGTTACATGACCTTCAACCCGGTCGACAACCTGGACTACCTGATTCCGAAATCCTGGACGGTCGAGGAGAAGATCACCACGGCGTGGGCACGCCTGAACATCAATACCGACATCGGCGTGGTCGGCGTGCGCGGCAACATCGGCGTGCAGATGCAGCACACCGACCAGAGCTCGGATTCGCGCTACTGGGACAGCTCGCAGCCGGCGGGCAGCAACATCCAGCCCTTCTCTGCCGGCAAGACCTACAAGGATTGGCTGCCAAGCTTGAACCTGGTGTTCATGTTCCCGCACCAGCAGACGCTGCGCTTCGCCGCTGCCAAGCAGGTCGCGCGCCCGCGCGTGGACCAGATGCGTGCCGGCCTGGAATTCGGCGTGGATACCAACAACGGCCGCCCCGGCGGCAGCGGTGGCAATCCGCTGCTGGATCCGTGGCGCGCCACCGCGCTGGACCTGTCCTATGAGAAGTACTTCGGCGAGAAGGCCTACGTGGCTGCGGCGATCTTCTACAAGGACCTGAAGAGCTACGTCTACACGCAATCGGTGGACAACTACGACTTCAGCGGCCTGCTCGGCAACTACGTGCCACCGCCGGGCATGACCGCACCGGTGCTGACCACCGGCACCTTCTCCACGCCGCAGAACGGCAAGGGCGGCACGTTGAAGGGGCTGGAGCTGACCGGGTCGTTCCCGCTGGAGATGCTGACCGACAGCCTGCGCGGCTTCGGCGTGCAGGCCAGCGCGACCTTCAACAAGAGCGACATCACCATCCTGGATCCGGAGAGCGCCTCCAGTGTGGGCACCGACCCGATCAGCCTGCCGGGACTGTCCAAGCGCGTGTACAACTTCACCGCCTACTACGAACGCAGCGGCTTTGAAGCACGTGTGAGCCAGCGCCGCCGTTCGGACTTCATCGGTGAGATCGGCAACTTCAACGGCAATCGCACCCTGCGTTACGTGGTGGGCGAGAACGTGACCGATGCACAGGTCAGCTACACCTTCAGCGACAGCAGCAGCCTGCGCGGGCTGACCCTGCTGCTGCAGGGCAGCAACCTGACCAACGAGCCGTACCGCACCTACGCCGGCAGCAAGGACCGCCCGCTGGAATACATCGAGTGGGGCCGCACCTACATGCTGGGCGTGAACTACAAGTTCTGAGGAAGCGCCGGGCCATGCCCGACGACCCGGACCCGGTAGTGCCGGCCGCTGGCCGGCAGGGACTTATCGGAAACCCGCTGCGCAGGCAGCGGGTTTTCTTTTGCGCGGATGCCGGCCGTTGGTCGGCAAGAGCCCATCCACGCATGGCGTGGATCTACTGGTTGGGGTGTCTCTGGGTAGATCCACGCCATGCGTGGATGCCTTTCGCCGGAAGCCCACCCACAAAAAAGGGACGGGGCGCTTCGGCCCCGTCCCCGCAAGTACCGCCACCGGAGAAAACGGTCAGCTGCGTCGGGCGCAATACACCGCGCGCGGCGGCAGCTGGAGTTCATTGCCCTGCACCGTGCCCGCATCCGGGCCCGGCACCGCCACCTGCTGCCAGTTGCCCGGCGGCAGCGGATGGCTCACCGCCTCGGCCGACAGGTTGAAGGCCAGCAGGAGGGTTTCATCTGCAAGCATACGCTCGAACAGCAGCACTGGCTCGGCGCTTTCGATGAATCGGATGCTGCCATGCAGGAGTGCCGGCTGGCTATGCCGCCAGGCCAGGAACCCGCGGAACGCAGCCAGGACCGAGTCCGGGTCGCGCTCCTGCACCGCCACGGCCGCGGCGCGGTGCTCGGGCGGGATCGGCAGCCACGGCTGGCCGGCGGTGAAACCGGCCAGCGGCGCGTCGGTCCACGGCAGTGGGGTCCGGCAGCCATCGCGGCCCTTGAAGTTGGGCCAGAAGGTGATGCCATAGGGGTCCTGCAGGGCCTCGAACGGCACCTCGGCCTCGGCCAGGCCCAGTTCCTCGCCCTGGTACAGGCAGACCGAGCCGCGCAGCGAGCACAGCATCGCCACCAGCATCCTCGCCAGGCGCGGGTCAGCAGGGTGGCCGCCCCAGCGGCTGACCGCCCGCTCCACGTCGTGATTCGAAACCGCCCAGCACGGCCAGCCTTCGGTCATCACGGCTTCCAGGCGCGAGACCGTATCGCGGATGTAGGCCGCGCTGTAGTCGTCCACCAGCAGCTCGAAGCTGTAGCCCATGTGCAGGCGACCATCGCGGGTGTACTCGGCGGTGGTGGCCAGCGAGTCCTCCGAGGAGATCTCACCCAGGCTGACCGCCCCCGGATACTCGTCCAGCAGCGCGCGCAGCCGCTCCAGGAACGGCAGGTTCTCCGGCTGGGTGTTGTTGTAATAGTGGTACTGGTAGGCGTACGGGTTGTCCGGGCTGAAGCCGCGACCGAAGCGCTTCTCCGCCGGCTTGGCCGGGTTGTCGCGCAGCTGCGCGTCATGGAAGCAGAAGTTGATCGCATCCAGGCGGAAGCCATCCACGCCGCGGTCCAGCCAGAAGCGCACGTTGTCCAGGGTGGCCTGCTGCACGTCCGGGTGATGGAAGTTCAGGTCCGGCTGGTCGACCAGGAAGTTGTGCAGGTAGTACTGCTCTCGGCGCGGCTCCCACTGCCAGGCACCGCCGCCGAACAGCGACAGCCAGTTATTGGGCGGCGTGCCGTCCTCGCGCGGGTCCGCCCACACGTACCAGTCGGCCTTGGGGTTGGTCCGGTCCTGGCGGCTCTCGCGGAACCAGGCGTGCTCGATCGAAGTATGGCTCAGCACCTGGTCGATCATCACCTTCAGGCCCAGACCGTGCGCCTTGGCCAGCAGGCGGTCGAAGTCGTCCAGGCTGCCGAACAGCGGGTCGACGTCGCGGTAGTCGGCGATGTCGTAGCCGAAGTCGGCCATCGGCGATTTGAAGAACGGCGAGATCCAGATCGCGTCCACGCCCAGCGTTGCGATGTGGTCCAGGCGCTGGATGATGCCCGGCAGGTCGCCTACCCCGTCGGCGTTGGCGTCAAGGAAACTGCGCGGGTAGATCTGGTAGATGACGGCTCCGCGCCACCATGGATAGTGCGACATCGACAGCCCCCTCCGGGCGTGCGGGACCCGCCGGGAGCGGGCCGAAATCCTGATGCCGCAAGCTTAGCGGTGGCCTCCCGGGCATGGCGCAACCTGCATACGTATTCACGCAGGCGGCATCCGTGGCCGGGCCGCGGACACCGGCCTGCCCGGTTTGCGCCCGAATTCACAGGCAACGCCTATAATCAGCGATGAGCCTGAAAGCCTGATCGCATGACCATCACCGAAGACACCCGTCCCGCCCTGGGCCTGCCCCAGATCCAGTCGCTTGCCGCGGCCGACATGGCCGCCGTCGACGCCCTGATCCGGCGCCGCCTGTCCTCGGACGTCGTGCTGATCAACCAGATCGCCGACCACATCATTTCCGCCGGCGGCAAGCGCCTGCGCCCGATGCTGGTGATGCTGGCTGGCCATGCGGTCGGCCAGGCCGGCCCGGACCACCACCAGCTGGCGGCGATCATCGAGTTCATCCACACCTCCACCCTGCTGCACGACGACGTGGTGGACGAATCCAGCCTGCGCCGTGGCCGCAGCACCGCCAACGCCCTGTGGGGCAACGCGCCCAGCGTGCTGGTCGGCGACTTCCTGTACTCGCGCAGCTTCCAGCTGATGGTCGAGCTGGAGCGCATGTCGGTGATGCAGATCCTGGCCGATGCCACCAACCGCATCGCCGAGGGTGAAGTGCTGCAGCTGCTGCACGTGCACAACCCGGATACCGACGAAGCCGCCTACCTGCGCGTGATCGAGCGCAAGACCGCGGTGCTGTTCGCCGCCGGCACCCGCCTGGGCGCGCTGGCCAGCGGCGTGGACGAAGCCACCCAGCAGGCCCTGTTCGACTACGGCATGCACCTGGGCTACGCGTTCCAGATCGCCGACGACGTGCTGGACTACTCGGCCAATGCCGAGGAGCTGGGCAAGAACCTGGGTGACGACCTCGCCGAGGGCAAGGCCACGCTGCCGCTGATCCATGCCATGGCCCATTCGGACGCCGCCACCCGCGAACGCCTGCGCACCATCGTGCAGGACGGCGACGCCTCGGCGATGCCGGAAGTGCTGGCCGCGATCCGCGCTACCGGCGGCCTGGAGTACAGCCGCGCGCGTGCCGAGGAATATGCCGAGGCCGCCGAGCGCGCGCTCGATGGCCTGGCCGACAATGATGCCGTGGCGGCCCTGCGCGGCCTGGCCCGCTACGCGGTGCAGCGCTCGCATTGATGGGTTGAGGTGTGCCGACCAACGGTCGGCACCCACCAAACCGGCATTCCGGTGGCTGCCGACCGTTGGTCGGCACGGAAACATCGGTAGCTGCCGACCGTTCGCATTGACCGCATTGTAGTGCCGGCCGCTGGCCGGCAACCTCATGATGCTGCGGATGTCACGGGAATGCCGGCCAGCGGCCGGCACTACCGCTGCACGGTTCAACGTTTCTCGAAGCGCTCCTCGAAGAACTCATCCAGCGCCTTCCACGCGCGCTTCGCCGCGCGCTCGTTGTACTGGCAGCCCGGCGGGCTGTTGGCATCGCGCTCGGCAAAGCAGTGCACCGCGCCGCTGTAGTTGGTGAACTCCCAATCGACCTTGGCCGCGTCCATTTCTTTCTGGAAGCTGCCGATGTCCTCGGCGGTCACGCTGGTGTCGTCGGCGCCATTGAGCACCAGCACCGACGGGTGGCTGCCACCAGCCTGTGCCGGCAGCGGCGAACCCAGCCCGCCGTGCAGGCTGACCACCCCTGCCAGCGGCGCACCGGCACGGGCCAGCTCCAGCACCGTGGTGCCACCGAAACAGAAGCCCACCGCACCGATCCGGCTGGCATCCAGCGGCGCCTTGCCGGCCTGGGCCTTGAGCACGTTCACCGCCTCCAGCGCGCGCGCACGCAGCAGCGGCCGGTCGTTGCGCAGCTTGGTCGCCACCGGCCCGGCCTCGGCATCGGTCTTCGGCCGCACGCTCTTGCCGTAGACATCGGCCACCAGCACCACATAGTCATCGCCAGCCAGCTGCTTGGCCTTCTCGACCGCCGATTCGTTCACGCCTTTCCAGTTCGGCACCATCACCAGCCCGGGGCGCTTATCGTTGTCGCCGTCGTCATAGACCAGCACGCCGCTGAAAGTCGTGCCCTGGTGCTTCCACTCCACCGGCTGCGTCTTCATCGCCGCCCACGCCGGCATCGCTGCCAGCCCCAGAACCACCGCCACACCGCATCGCCAACGATTCATGCGCTTGCTCCGCAAGAAAAAGGGGACGGAGGGGATTAAGCCGTATTCGCCCCTCCCGCGTCGCATTCTGCATTGGCGACGTGACGCAGGTGTGGTTGGATACGACTTAATCCCCTCCGTCCCCTTTTTGCCGCATGAACCTTGTTGATCGCTTTCTGTCTGGCCTGATTCCTCGCCTGCCTGCCGATGATGCCCCTCAATGGGCCCATGTGCAGGGCGCCAGCGCCGAAGACCTGCAGCGCCTGCGCACGCAGTGGCCGCAGGTGCCGGACAGCCTGGTCGCGCTGCTGTCGCGCGTGGATGGCACCCATTTCCGCGAGTATCCCGGCGGTGAGGTCTGCGTGCTGATGCTGGGTTCAGATGTGGGCGATTACCCCTACTACCTGCGTTCGATCGCGCAGATCTTCGAGGACCAGCAGCAGTGGGACGACAGCATCCGTTCCATCTACGAAGAGTGGCTGGATGACGAACCGGAGATCCTGGGTGAGGGCATCGACGCCGATCTGCCGATGAACCGCCGCCTGTGCTTCTCGCACTGCATGAACAACGGCGGCACCTCGATGCTGTACCTGGATTTTGATCCCGCGCCGGGCGGTACGGTCGGCCAGGTGGTGCGCTACCTGCACGATCCGGACAGCTATGCGGTGATCGCGCCCAGCTTCGATGCGTACCTGCAGCAGCTGATCGAAGGCGGCTACGCGTTCATCGACGAGGAGCAGTAGATCCACGCCATGCGTGGATGAATTTCTCCGGAGGTTGCCGGCCAGCGGCCGGCACTACCTTCAAGCGATACCCAGCCCGGGAATCGCGCTGATGCTCTCCGGGTCAAACCCAGCCAGCTCAGCGAAATGACGGCCACGCGCCACGTAATCCCGGTAGGCACCAAAGCTCGGCGCGCCAGGCGACAGCAATACCACCCCGCCCTCAGAACCCAGCGCAGAACGCGCCAAAGCGATTGCCTCCGGCAGATCGCCGGCGGCGTGCAGACCGAAGCGACCGGCATCGGCCAGCGGCTGCAGCATCGCGTGGATGCGCGGGCCGTTGCTGCCCATCGTCACGATCTCCACCGGCGGCACGTCGTGCGCCATGTGCTGCATGAAATCGGTCCAGTCCAGGCCACGGTCATGCCCGCCCACCAGCAGCGCGATGCGCTGGCCGGCGAAGCACTCCAGCGCGGCCAGGCTGGCATGCGGCGTGGTGCTGATCGAATCGTTGACGTAGGTCAGGCCATCGGCCGCGCCGATGCGCTGCAGGCGATTCGGCAGCGGACGGAAATCCTGCACCGCCGGTGCCAGCGCCACGGCGTCCAGCCCCAGCGCTTCCAGCGCCGCCAGTACCGCACACAGGTTGCCGCGGTTGTGGCGACCCGGCAGCGGCGTGTTGCGGGTATCGAACACCGCCTGCTCGCCGCGATGCACGATGTCACCGCGCATGTGCCAGCCCTGCGGCTGGTTGAACCAGACCACTTCGCTATCGGGCAGCGACAGCGCAGCCAGATGCGGATCAGCGGCATTGAGCACGGCGATGCGCGGTGCGGCTTCAGTCACCAGCCGCAGCTTGTCCTCGATGTAACGCTGCTCGCTGCCGTGCCAATCCAGGTGCTCCGGGAACAGGTTCAGCACCACCGCCACCTGCGGATGGGCGCCACTGCGCGCCACTTCGCCGGTCTGGTAGCTGGACAGTTCCACCGCCCAGTACTCGGGCGCGGGCTGCGGGTCCAGCACTTCCAGTAGCGGCAGGCCGATGTTGCCGACCAGGCCGGTGCGGTGGCCGGCGGCACGCAGCAGGTGCGCGACCAGCGCGGTGGTGGTGCTCTTGCCCTTGGTGCCGGTCACGCACACGGTGTCGTGCACGATGCCATCGGCACCTGCATGTTCGGCAAACCACAGCGCGGTGCCACCGATGAAGGTGGTGCCCTGCCCCGCCGCCGCCAGCGCGACCGGCTGGTAGGGGCTGATGCCGGGCGACTTGATCACCACGTCGAACGCGGCCAGCGCTTCAGCAGAAGGCTCGCCACGCACATCCAGCGCGCCCCGCGTTTCTGCGCGTGCGGCCTCGACTTCTGCCGCCGGGCAGAACAGGCTCAGCGGCAGCGTGGGCAGGCGCTCGCGCAGCACCGCAAACGCGGCGCGGCCCTCACGGCCCCAGCCCCACAGCGCAACGCGCTTTCCTTCAAGCTTCGAAATCTTCACGCACCCGTTCCCACAGCGCAGCCGGAACGCGGTGCTCGCCCTGCAGCTGCAGCAGCGGTGCCAGTTCCAGTTCGGCGGCATCCAGCTGCGGCTGGATCTCATTGCAGAAGCGCTTCACCAGCACGTCTTCCTTCCACTCCGGGCGCTGCGCCAGGGTCGCCATCGCCGCACGCGATTCGCGGCCTTCGCCCACGCACTCGAACGGCTTGTGGTCCTGGAATTCCAGCAGTGCATCGAAGCCACCGGCCTGCTCGGCATCGTCCAGCAGGTTGCGGCCAAAGATGCGCACCAGGCGCGTCTTGGGCATGAACGGGGCCAGCGCCAGGAACACGAAATGGCACTTCGGGCAGACACCGCACCAGCGGTTCACCGGGCGCTCGCCGAGGATATGGAAGTTACGGTTGCAGCTGGAGAAATGCGCGTCGTAGAAATCGGTCTTGGCGAACTGGCGGGCCACTGCCAGCTCCGACATCGGGCGCAGCAGCGAGTAGTACTGCAGGTCCGCCGCTACGTGCGTCTGCACATGGCTGCCGAACGCCTGCTCGAATGCCCAGCCCTTGGACCACTGGTGGTTCACTTCGCCGGTGCCCGGAATCTGGCTGCCGTAGCTGGCCGAACGTTCGTTGGAGAACACCACCTGGTCCACGCCCTGCAGCAGCGCGGCCAGCACCATGATCGCCGAGTTCACCGCAGTGACCGGGATATGCCCGTTCCACGCACCCTGGCGGTTCAGCTCGAACAGTTCCGGCGCCAGCGCGCGGCCCAGGTTCAGCGTCGGCAGGCCGGTGCGTTCAGCGCAGGCACGGATCAGCTGCGAGCCACCGATCCAGGTCACCGTCTCGTCCACGCCGGCACGGCGCAGCGCTTCGATGCTGACCAGCGAATCCTTGCCGCCACCGATCGCCACCAGCGCGTGCGGCTGCAGGCCCAGCACCGGCGCCTGCACTGCCTCGCCTTGCACCGGCAGGCGGAAGCGCCCGCGCAGGTTCAGGCCGTTGCGGTAGGCAAATTCACCCAGGCCATTGAGGTAGACCGTCTCCACCAGCGCAGCGGTATCGGCATCGATGGCGTAGCTGTCGATGCTGACCGTCTCCGGCACGCCCGCCTTGTAGTAGCTGACACCGGCGATCAGGTGCAGCAGCTGCAGCGCGCGCTGCACAGCGGCGGTACGCGCTTCGTCCAGCATGAACGGGGCGCCCGGCACGGTGATGGTTTCCACCATCTCCGGGCCGTCATCAAAGGCGTAGACCAGCTTGGCCACGCCGGTGTCCGCGGCGAATTCGCAGCGGACGAAGCGGAAGCGGGAAACCTGGTGTTTGTCGAAAGCAGTCATGGTGTATCCGGTCAGGCACGGGCCCGCGCGATGGCGCGGGGCGTGTCGGTGGGCGGGTGCAGGGCGCGCGCGGCGATCATTCGATCACGTCTTCGCGCGGCAGCATCCGCTGGTTGTAGGTGTTGGCCATCGAATAGCCGTAGGCGCCGGCATCGGCGATCAGCATCACGTCGTCCGGTGCGGTCGACACCGGCAGCTTGCGGCGCTTGCCGAACACATCGCTGGATTCGCAGATCGGGCCGACCACGTCGAATGCCGCTTCGGCATAACCGCCCTGGCGGCTGAGGTTCTCGATGTCGTGCCAGGCGTCGTACAGGGCCGGGCGCATCAGTGCGTTCATGCCGGCATCCAGGCCAACACGGCGCACGCCGTCCTTCTCCACCACCTGGGTGACATGGGTCAGCAGCACGCCGGACTCGGCCACCAGGTAGCGGCCCGGCTCGATCGCCAGCCGGAACGCCGGGTGCAGCGCCTTGACCTCGGCCAGGCCCTCGGCCCAGGCATCCAGATCGAACGGCTCGTCTTCGTCGCTGTACGGAATCGGCAGGCCACCGCCGATATCGATGGTGTGCACGCTGCCGATGCGGCGGGCGAAGCCGGCCAGCTCATCGCACATCAGGCGCCAGTGCTGCGCGGTTTCCACGCCGCTGCCCAGGTGCGCATGCAGGCCGACCACGCGGCTGCCCAGATCGGTGGCCGCGCGCACGAACTCATCGACGCGGGCGATCGGCAGGCCGAACTTGGAGTCCTTGCCGCCGGTGCGGACCTTGGCATGGTGGCCTTCGCCACGGCCCAGATCCACGCGCAGCCACAGCTCGCGGTTGCGGAACAGGTCCGGCCAGCGCTGCAGCGCTTCGACGTTGTCGACGGTGACGGTCACGCCCAGCGCGAACGCGGCTTCGTACTCGCTGCGCGGGCAGAAGCTGGGGGTGAACAGCACACGCTTGGGCGACAGTTCCGGCAGGTGCTGGAACACGTGCTTCAGTTCGCCGTGCGAGACGCACTCCAGGCCGAAGCCCTCGGCTTCCAGCAGCTGCAGGATGGCCGGGTGGCTGTTGGCCTTGATCGCGTAGTAGCGCTGGTCGATCGGCTTGATCGCGGCCAGCGCGCGGGCACGGGCGCGCACGGTCGGCAGGTGGTAGACATAGCGCGGCGTACCGGCGTCGGCCAGCTGCAGCAGGTGCGCCCGCTGGCCCCGCCACCACGGCGTGCCACGCGGGCGCACGGTGCCGGCGATCTCGCGCCAGCGTGGGCCGAACACTTCGGTCTCTTCCACCGGCATCGCACCGCTGTCGATCAGCTCGGCGTGCAGGATCGGCAGCAGGCCATCGGCATCGGCTTCGTCGATGACGAAGGTCAGGTTCAGGTCGTTGGACGACTGCGAGATCATGTGCACGCGCTCGCGGCCGAAGGTGGCCCACACGTCCGACAGCTTGTGCAGCAGCGAGCGCATGCCGCGACCAACCAGGGTGATCGCCGCGCACGGCACGATCACCTTCACCTTGCAGATCTGCGACAGGTCGGCCGACAGCGCGGCCAGCACATCGGTGTTGACCAGGTTCTCGGACGGATCCAGCGATACGGTGACGTTGGTTTCGGCCGAACCGATCAGGTCCACCGACAGGCCATGCTTCTTGAACAGGTTGAACACATCGGCCAGGAAGCCGACCTGCTGCCACATGCCGATGCCTTCCATCGACACCAGCACGATGCCGTTGCGGCGGCTGATCGCCTTCACGCCCGGGACCGGTGCAGCGCTGCCATCGATGCTGGTGCCCGGCAGTTCCGGGCGCTCGGTATCGAGGATGGCCATCGGCACGCCGGCATCGCGGCACGGCTTGATCGAGCGCGGGTGCAACACCTTGGCGCCAGTGGTGGCGATTTCCTGCGCCTCGTAATAGTCCAGGCGGGTCAGCAGGCGCGCGTCCGGCACGTCCTTCGGGTTGGCACTGAACATGCCCGGCACATCGGTCCAGATCTCCACGCGGCTGGCACCGAGCAGCGCACCGAAGTACGCCGCCGAGGTATCCGAGCCACCACGGCCGAGGATGGCGGTACCACCATCGGCATGCCGCGAAATGAAGCCCTGAGTGATCAGCAGGCGGGTCGGCTGCGCGCGGAAGCGCTGCATCCACTCCGCATCGGCACGCCACTGGCAGTTCACCGACAGCCGCTGCGACCAGTCGCTCTGGTTCGGCTGCGGCGGCATCGCGTCCAGCCACTGGCGGGCATCCATCCAGCCCATGTCCAGGCCCGAAGCGTGCAGATAAGCCGCGCCCAGGGTGGAGGACAGCAGTTCGCCCTGGCCCAGCACTTCGGCCTGCCACTGCAGCGGCCGGGTGGCCGCGCGCGCGTCGTCGAGCAGCCCCTGCAGCGCCGCCAGGCGCTCGGCCAGCACCTCGCGGCCCAGGCCGAGTTCAACCAGGAAGGCCTCGTGGCGTTCGACCAGCGCCGCCACGCGATCACGGCTGTCCGGCGCGCCATCGGCGATCGCGGTCAGTTCGTTGGTGACCCCGGACAGCGCCGAAACCACCACCAGCACGCGCGAGCCGGTCTCTTCCGCACGTTTTTTCGCCAGCTTCCCGATCGTGTCCCAGCGATGACGACGCGACACCGAGGTGCCGCCGAACTTCAGTACGATCCAACGATCGACAAGGGGGGAAGCTGACATGGATTGGCTATGTAGAATGTGGGGAAGCCGCCCTCGGGGGCGGAACCTTTGATTCTAAGCGCAATATCCTCGTAGATGGCCGTCCTCCGTTACCTGCAGCTCGATGTCTTCGCCCCCCGCCCCGGCACCGGCAACCCACTGGGCGCCATCCTGGACGCCGACGAGCTCTCCAGCAGCCAGATGCAGGCCCTGGCCGCCTGGCTGAACCTGTCCGAGACGGTGTTCTTCCTGCGCCCCAGCGCGCCCGGCGCCGATTACCACATCCGCATCTTCACCCCGACCCGCGAGCTGGCATTTGCCGGCCACCCCAGCGTCGGCGCCGCCTGGGCGGCGGTGATCTGCGGCCTGGCGCAACCACGCGACGGTGCCCTGCTGCAGCAATGCGCGGCGGGGTTGCTGCCGGTACGGGTGAGCGGCCCGGCCGAGGCACTGCAGATCCAACTGGCCAGCCCACCGGCGCAGCAACTGGACACAGCGGCGGACGGAGCGCCGGAAACGCTGCTGGCGCTGGCTGCCAGCGGGCACGTACCCGAACTATGGGACAACGGCGCTCGCTGGTGGCTGCTGCCGCTGCGCGACGCCTCCGCCGTACGCAACCTGGTGCCGGACATGGCCGCACTGGCCGACTGGAGCCTCGCCACTGATGCCACCGGCCTGGCCGTGTTCGCCGACGAAGCTGGCACCGACCACACCCGGGTGGTGCGCGCTTTCTGCCCCGCTGATGCGGCCGCCGTACCCGAGGACCCGGTGACCGGCAGCGCCAATGCCCTGATCGGTGCCTGGCTGCGGCAGCGCGATGCCCTGCCGGGCCGCGAGGGCCACTACGTGGCGAGCCAAGGCCGCGAAGTCGGCCGCGATGGCCGCGTGCAGGTGCAGGTCGATGCGCAGGGCACGGTCTGGATCGGCGGCCAGGTGCAGCCGGTCATCGACGGCCACATCCACTGGTAGCGCACGGAAAAAAGGGGACGGAGGGAATTAAGTCGCTTATGGCACATGGGGCAAAAGCGACTTAATTCCCTCCGTCCCCTTTTTGGTGCCCCGCGCTACGCTATGCGGCCTGTTTACTGGAGTGCCGCCTGATGTCCACCCGCCGTTTCCTGCAGCTGGATGTGTTTTCCCCGCGCGCCGGCGCCGGCAATCCGCTGGCCGTGGTGCTCGATGCCGAGGGCCTGGACGACGCCAGCATGCAGGCCATCGCGCGCTGGACGCGCCTGCCCGAAACCACCTTCGTGTTCCCGCCGCAGGTCGCCGGTGCCAGTTACCGGCTGCGCATGTTCAGCCCGCAGAAGGAAGTTCCGTTTGCCGGCCACCCCAGCGTCGGCACCGCGCATGCGGTGCTGCAGGCCGGCCTGGCCGCAGCGGTCGATGGTGTGCTGGTGCAGGACGGCATTGCCGGTGCCCTGCCGCTGCGCGTCAGCGGTGAAGGTGCGCAGCAGCGCATCGCCATCCGCACGCCGCGCGCGCAGCTGGCCGAGACTGCCGAGGCGACCGATCCACGCCTGCAGGCCGCACTGAAGGACTGGCCGCTGGGCACGCTGCCGCCGGCGCGGATGCAGGGCGGACGCAGCTGGTGGGTGGTGCAGGTGGCCGATGAGGCCGCATTGCGCGCATTGCAGCCGGACTGGGATGCGGTGGCCGCACTGGCCGAGTCCACCGACAGCATGGGCGTGTTTGCCTATGCCTTCAGCGATGGCAGCGAGGGCTTCGATCTGGCCGTACGTGCCTTCGTCGGCAATGGACGCCGCTTCGAGGACGCCGCCTCCGGTGCCGCCAATGCGGTGCTGGCCGCATGGCTGGACCTGCGCGATGCGCTGCCCCGTGGTCGCGCACCGTTCGAAGTCAGCCAGGGCCGCGAAGTCGGCCACGACGCGCGCCTGACCCTTTTCGTCGATGAAGACGGGGAAGTCTGGTCCGGTGGCCAGGTGCAGACGGTGATTACCGGCACCCTTGATTGGTGATTGTGATGGGGGGTGGTAGAGCCGAAGGCAGCGGCAGGAGCCGCTGCCAACGTCGGATGCGACGGCTCGGAGGGTGGCGGCCAGGAAGGCCGCCATAACGCTGGCCGGCTGTTACCTGGACCTCGACATCATGCGGTTGCCGGCCAGCGGCCGGCACTACCCTCAGCCCAGCTCGGCTTCCAGGCTGATCGGCACCGCGCTCAGCGCCTTGGACACCGGACAGTTCTGCTTGGCGTCATCGGCAATCGCACGGAACTGCGTCGCGTCGATGCCCGGCACCACCGCCTTCACCTTCAGCCGGATCTGCGACAGCTGCGGGCCGCCTTCCAGCGACAGATCGACCTTGGCTTCGGTATCCAGCGAAGTCGGGGTGAAGCCGGCTTCGCCGAGCTTGGCCGACAGCGCCATGGTGAAACAGCCGGCGTGCGCGGCAGCGATCAGCTCTTCCGGATTGGTGCCCTTTTCGTCGCCGAAGCGGCTGTTGAAGCCGTAGCGGGTCTTGTCCAGCAGCCCACTCTGCGGCGTGCTCAACTGCCCCTTGCCCGACTTCAGATCGCCTTCCCAGTGCGCGGTGGCGTGTCGCGAGATTCCCATGTGCTGCTCCTGCGTGACGGTGATGAACGGTCACCCTCGCACGGGAGGCGTTAGCCCTGCGTCGCTCCGCCACACGCCACAGGTCCACCGGAAACCGGACAACTGGTCACTTCTTCGCCAGGCCGGCGCGCATTTTTCCCTTGTTTTCAGTGGTTTCGCGCATTCCTCCGATGGGCGGGCGCGGACCATCGCGCGCGCTGCCACACCCCCTTCCCCCACTGCCAGCCATGTACTGAATCGGCCTGGATATGAAAAAACATGCACTTTCCACGCTTCGGGCTATTGGCGGCGCCCGAGAGTTGCCCTACATTGCGCTTGCCGACGGGGTTCGGCGCCGACCAAACAACCAACCGTTCACGGAACAGGAAACCATGGCAAAGACCGCTAAGAAGGCTGCCCCGAAGAAGGCAGTGAAGAAAGTCGCGACGAAGGCAGCCGCCAAGCCGGCCGCTCCGAAGCCGATCAAGGAAGTGCTGACCAAGTCCGGCCTGGTTGCACACATCGCTGAAGCCTCCGGCGTCATCGCCAAGGACGTCCGCGCTGTGCTGGCCTCGCTTGAAAGCGCCGTCGCCTCCTCGGTGCACAAGAAGGGCGCTGGCTCCTTCACCCTGCCGGGCCTGCTGAAGATCACCACCGTCAATGTGCCGGCCAAGCCGAAGCGCAAGGGCATCAACCCGTTCACCAAGGAAGAGCAGTGGTTCGCTGCCAAGCCGGCCACCACCAAGCTGAAGGTGCGTCCGCTGAAGAAGCTGAAGGACGCCGCGCTGTAAGCGCGCGCCCCAACGCGGATTCCGACGGGACGGCTCTGGCCGTCCCGTTTTTTTTGTCCCAACCACAGCCCGCAACACAGCGTTGCCGCATCCCCGGGAATGCGCGTACAGGCCCGTCGCCATTGGCTGGACGTGGTCCGTTGCGGCCCCGGAACGTACCGGGTGGAACACTGCGTGCAGCCCCGGCCATCGCCGCCGAGCACGGCCTTGCCTAAGGTGGGCACATCCTCCACAGCTACGGCGAGCACACCCTCATGGCCAGCCCCTCCACCCGCTACCGGATCTCGGTGACCCCCATCGAAAAGGACGGGTTGCAGTGCACCGGGCGCTGCACCATCGAACTGGAACATCGCGCAAGCCGCGACCTGATGCGCCTGCTGGAAGCAGCACCGCGTACCGCTGGTATCAGCGGCGACGAGCGCGCGACGCTGGTGATCGCCACCCAGCTGCTGCGCGACATCGTGCAGCGCCACGCCGACACCGAAGGGCATGCCCTGGCCGCCATCGCCACGCAGGTGCTGCCGGCGCTGGATGCACTGGAACAGCTGCCCTCCTCCCGCTGATCGCGGAACAGCCGATACACTGCCTCCTTCCGTTCGCCTCGGGGAGGAGGCAGACATGCGCAGGTTCCTGATACTGCTCGCACCGCTGGTGCTGCTGGCCTGTTCCCGGCCGACATCGCAATCCGATCCAGCGGATGCCACACCGTCGGTCACGGCCGAGGCAGCTGCCCGCACGAAGTCACAGGCCGCCGCAGAAGGCGATGCAACGGCCGTGCAGGCCATCGATGTCGATCCCCTGTTTGCCGCCGTCGCGGCCGAGGCCGAGCTGCCGGCGGGAATGCTCAATGCCTATGTCATGGCCCTGCTCAATCGCGATCGCAAGGCCGTCGACGCCGCGTGGACCTTCCCGCCCAGCGATGCACGACGCGCCGACGATGCCGCATTGCGCCAGCTCACGGACGTGCGCAGCCTGCGCCTGACCAGCGAACTACCGATCGCGCGCGACGGTCACCAGCCGCCGCAGCTGCTGGAGGTTCCGGTGCAGATCCGCGCAGTGACCCCTGAGGGCACCTTCCGCTTCGGTGGCTGGTACCGGGTGCAACCCCGTGCCGATGGCCGCGCCTGGCAGATCCAGTCGGCGCAACTGCGCCCATCGCTGGACTGAACCGTTGCAGCGGCATGCACGCGCGATTCAGCCGGCACGGCTACTCTTTGATTCGTCCATTCATATCCACCGGTCACCGCCATGCGCCTGCGTTCCCTGATGACCCGCCTCGCGGCCTCCACCGTACTGATCGCCGCTGCGATCGGCGCCCAGGCCGCCCCTTCCATTTCCGGCCGCGAACTGTCGGTCGGCGCCAGTGACGTGCAGCAGTACCTCGATGGCAGCTTCCCACGCACCCAGGACGCCCTCGGCGGCCTGATCGCGCTGACCATGAGCCATCCACAGCTGAGCCTTCCGGCCGGCGAGCGGCTGAACCTGGGCATGGATGTGGCACTGGCCACCGCCGGTGGCAACCCGGCCAAGCTGGGCACGGTGAAGCTCAGCAGCGGCCTGCGCTATGACGCGCAGACCCAGGGCTTCCACCTGCAGCAGCCGAGCGTGGATGACTTCACCCCGGCCAACCAGGGCGGTCGCCTCGATTCGCGCACCCGCGGCCTGCTCAATGCCTGGCTGAGCGACTACGCCCAGCGCGAACCGATCTACAAGCTGGACCCGGCCGTGGCCGGCCTGCTCGGCGCGCTGCAGGTGCAGTCGGCGCAGGTGAAGAACGGCAAGCTGGTGGTCACCTTCAACCAGAACCTGGGCAACCTGGTGCCGGCAGGCGTGCTGGGTAAGTAAGGTAGTGCCGGCCGCTGGCCGGCACGCTTTTCACATGTGTGCCGGCCAGCGGCCGGCACTACCCGCTGCGGGTCAGCGCTTGGGCTGCAGCATGGTGCCGGTGCACTTGGGCGAGCCGCAGCGGCACTCCCAGATCTTCTTCAGCTTGGCGGTGTGACGCTCGGCCAGGGTGATGCCGTAGTTGTAGGTCAACTCTTCGCCGGCCTTGATGTCACGCAGCGCCTCGATGAACACCTTGTCGCCGCGGCTGTCGCCGTCCTCGTCTTCCTCGATCACCGCCTCGCAGTTCGGGTCGCAGCTGTGGTTGATCCAGCGCGCGTCATTGCCCTTGTAGTTGGCATCGATCACCCAGTCGTCGTTGAGGGTGAACAGGAAGGTATGGCCACTTTCGACGTCGCCGCTGTCATCGGCATCAACGTCGCCGTGGCTGCGCAGCAGGCCCTTGTACTGGATCACGCGCTCGCCCTGCTTGATCGGGGCCACGGCGAACACGCCGTTGCCATGGATAGCGGACTTGCGGGCTTGGATCTTCTTCGGCATCGGCACGGGCTGTTTGCAGCGAATGGAACAGGGATTCTCGCCCATTCCGGGTGATTGCGAAAATCACCCCGTTGGCGCAGCATTGCGCCCTGGCAACGGCCCCGGTGTGTCCTCCCGGCCCGGCCCCAGCGCCGGCTGAATGCCCGGGTTGGATGGCGGCGAATAAAAGCGTACAATTTCAGTCCGCTTTAAGAACCACTCGCATCCCCATGTTGCGCGTCACCAAACTCACCGATTACGCCACCGTCGTGCTGACCGTGCTCGCCGCCCGTCCGGGCGAGGTGCTCAGTGCCACCGAGCTGGCCGAATTCACCGGTCTGGAGCCGCCCACCGTCAGCAAGGTGCTCAAGCCGCTGGCCCAGGCCGGCCTGGTTGAAGGCCTGCGCGGCGTCCGTGGCGGCTACCGCCTGACCCGCCCGGCCATCGAGATCTCGCTGTTCGAAGTGGTCGAAGCGATGGAAGGGCCACTGGCCCTGACCGAATGCAGCCACGACCACCACCAGTGCGGCATGGCGCCCAAGTGCGGCGCGCGCAGCAGCTGGCGGCTGATCAACGACGTGGTTTCCGAGGCCCTGCGCGATGTCACCCTTGCGCAGATCCTGCCCCCTCTCCCCCTTGCCGATGACGAACAGCGCCGCACCATCGCTGTCGACGTCGTCTCCTGATCCGTAGGCAGCCCCCCATGGCCACCGAAACCATCGAAAACGTCGCCCACGACGACACCCCCAACCGCGAGATCCACGAGCAGCTCGGCCGCAAGTATTCGGCCGGCTTCATCACCGAGATCGAATCGGACTCCCTGCCGCCGGGCCTGGACGAGGACACCATCCGTGCCCTGTCGGCCAAGAAGGAAGAGCCGGAGTGGATGACGCAGTGGCGCCTGGACGCCTACCGCCACTTCCTGACCATGCCGATGCCGGACTGGGCCAAGCTGGAGATCGCGCCGATCGACCTGCAGGCGCTCAGCTACTACTCCGCGCCGAAGGGCCCGAAGTACGCCTCGCTGGATGACGTGCCGAAGGAACTTCTGGACACCTACGACAAGCTGGGCGTGCCGCTGCACGAGCGTGCCAAGCTGGCCGGCGTGGCGGTGGACGCGGTGTTCGACTCGGTGTCCGTCGGCACCACGTTCCGCAAGGAACTGGCCGAGAAGGGCATCATTTTCTGCTCGATGTCCGAGGCCATCAAGGAACACCCGGAACTGGTCCGCCAGTACCTGGGCACCGTGGTGCCGGTGGGCGACAACTACTTCGCCGCGCTCAACTCGGCGGTGTTCTCCGATGGCAGCTTCGTGTTCATTCCCAAAGGCGTTCGCTGCCCGATGGAACTGAGCACCTACTTCCGCATCAATGCCGGCCACACCGGCCAGTTCGAGCGCACCCTGATCGTGTGCGAGGACAAGGCCTACGTGTCCTACCTGGAAGGCTGCACCGCGCCGATGCGCGACGAGAACCAGCTGCACGCTGCGGTGGTCGAGCTGGTCGCGCTGGAAGATGCGGAGATCAAGTACTCCACCGTGCAGAACTGGTACCCGGGCGACGAGAACGGCGTCGGCGGCATCTACAACTTCGTCACCAAGCGTGCCGAATGCCGTGGCGCGCGCAGCAAGGTCACCTGGACCCAGGTCGAGACCGGCTCGGCGATCACCTGGAAGTACCCGTCCTGCGTGCTGCTGGGCGACGACTCGGTGGGTGAATTCCACTCCGTCGCGCTGACCCATCACCGCCAGCAGGCCGACACCGGCACCAAGATGATCCACGTCGGCAAGCGCACCAAGAGCAAGATCGTCAGCAAGGGCATCAGCGCCGGCCGCGGCCAGAACACCTACCGCGGCCTGGTCAAGGTCGACCGCAACGCCGACGGCGCGCGCAACTACACCCAGTGCGATTCGCTGCTGATCGGCAAGCAGTGCGGCGCGCACACCTTCCCCTACATCGAAGTGAAGAACCCGGGCGCCACCGTCGAGCACGAGGCAACCACCTCCAAGATCTCCGATGACCAGCTGTTCTACTGCCGCGCCCGTGGCATCAGCCAGGAAGACGCGGTATCGCTGATCGTCGACGGCTTCTGCAAGCAGGTGTTCCGCGAACTGCCGATGGAGTTCGCGGTGGAAGCCAAGAAGCTGCTGGAAGTCTCGCTGGAAGGTTCGGTGGGCTGACCGCCCGCCCCTGCCCCTCGCAAACGCATTCTCTTTATCGGCGGGCCCTGGCCCGCCCCACGGAACCCCCCACCATGCTGAAGATCGAAAACCTCCACGCCCGCATCGGCGACAAGGAAATCCTCAAGGGCCTGTCGCTGGATGTGAAGCCCGGCCAGGTGCACGCCATCATGGGCCCGAACGGCGCCGGCAAGTCCACCCTGGGCAATGTCCTGGCCGGCCGCGACGGCTACGAAGTGACCGAAGGCAGCGTGCAGTTCGACGGCGTCGACCTGCTGGAGCAGGACCCGGAAGCGCGCGCCGCTGCCGGCCTGTTCCTGGCGTTCCAGTACCCGGTGGAAATCCCGGGCGTGAACAACACCTACTTCCTGCGCGCGGCACTGAACGCCCAGCGCAAGGCGCGCGGTGAGGAAGAACTCGATTCCATGCAGTTCCTCAAGCTGGTGCGCCAGAAGCTGGCCGTGCTGCACCTGAAGGACGAACTGCTGCACCGTGGCGTCAACGAAGGCTTCTCCGGTGGCGAGAAGAAGCGCAACGAGATCTTCCAGCTGGCCGTGCTGGAACCGAAGCTGGCGATCCTGGACGAAACCGACTCGGGCCTGGACATCGACGCGCTGAAGAGCGTGGCCGATGGTGTCAACGCACTGCGCGCCGCCGACCGCTCGTTCCTGGTCATCACCCACTACCAGCGCCTGCTGGACTACATCAAGCCGGACGTGGTGCACGTGCTGGCCGATGGCCGCATCGTCAAGAGTGGCGGCCCGGAGCTGGCACTGGAACTGGAAGCGCACGGCTATGATTTCCTGAAGGACCGGGTCGTGCCCGAGGCGGCGGTCTGATGAGCGCCCTGCTTGATTCGATGGCCCAGGCCTTCTGCGGCAGCGATGCGCGCCGCGAAGTGCTGGATGCGGCCCTGCGCGACGGCCTGCCGGCCGCCCGCAACGAAGCCTGGAAGTACACCTCGCTGCGCCAGCTGGAACGCCGTTCGTTCGCCGCGGCACCGTTGCAGGGCCCGGCGCTGGACACCGCGCTGCTGGACGACATCCCGGCGCCGCGCCTGGTGTTCGTCAACGGCCGCCTGGATGCCGCGCTGAGCGACGTGCAGGCGCTGCCGGCCGGCGTGCAGCTGCAGCCGTTGTCGGCCGCACTGGCCGCCGGTGAAGACGCCGTGCGTTTCCTCGGCCGCCGCTACGAGCGCAGCGAGGAGATCTTCGCCCGCCTGAATGCCGCGCTGGCCGATGAAGGCGTGGTGCTGCGCGTGGATGAAGGCGTACAGGTCGACGTGCCGCTGCAGCTGGTGTTCGCCAGCGTCGCCGGCGACACCGATCTGGCCTGGCACCACCGTCACCTGATCGAACTGCGTGCCGGCGCCAGCCTGGGCGTGGTCGAGCATCGCTTCAGCGTGGGTGACTCCGCCCACCTGGACAACACCGTGCTGCATGCCCACGTCGCCCGTGATGCCGTGCTCAAGCACGCCCGCGTGCAGGCCGGCAGCGCGCGCCAGACCAGCTTCCTGCGCACCGACGCGGTGCTGGCCCGCGACGCGCAGTACCACCGCGTCGACCTGGAACTGGGCGCCGCGCTCAGCCGCCATGAACTGAACGTGCGCCTGGAAGGCGACAATGCCCAGCTGACCGCCAACGGCGTGCTGCTTGGCAATGGCCGCCGCCACGTCGAAACCCGCCTGGGCATCGACCACATCGCACGCGATACCGCCTGCGAACTGCTGTGGCGCGGCGTCGCCGCCAACCGCAGCCGCGTGGTGTTCCATGGTGGCATCCAGATCCGCGAAGGCGCCGATGGCACCGACGCGAACCTGTCCAACAAGAACCTGCTGCTGTCGGCCGATGCCGAGATCGACACCCAGCCGACGCTGGTGATCGACGCCGATGAAGTGAAGGCCGCGCACGGCGCGACCGTCGGCCAGCTCGATGCCAATGCGCTGTTCTACCTGCGCTCGCGCGGCCTGCCGCAGGCCCAGGCGCAGGCACTGCTGAGCGCCGCGTTCTGCCACGAGCCGCTGAAGATCCTGCCCGACGCACTGCGTGCGCAGCTGGCACGTCGGCTGGACAAGGCCCTCGCCGAGGCGGGTGTGGCATGAACCTGTCCACGCCGCGCCCGATCGAAGAACGCACCGGCGCCCCCGACTGGGACCGCGTCCGCCTCGACTTCCCGCTGCTGATGCGCGAAGTGCACGGCAAGCCGCTGGTCTATTTCGACAATGCCAACACCGGCCAGAAGCCGGTGCAGGTGATCGGCGCGGTGGACGAGTTCTACCGCCGCTACAACGCCAACGTCAGCCGCGCGGTGCATGCACTGGGCAGCGAAGCCACCGATGCCTACGAAGGCGCACGCAACAAGCTGGCGCGCTTCCTCAACGTGCGCCCCGGCGACCTGGTGCTGTGCAGTGGCACCACCTTCGCCATCAACCTGGTGGCCTACTCGTGGGCGCTGCCACGGCTGAAGGCCGGTGACGTGATCCTGATCACGCGCATGGAGCACCACGCCAACATCGTGCCGTGGCAGCTGGTCGCGCAGCGTACCGGCGCCACCATCCGCGTGGCCGAGATCACGCCTGACGGCGCACTCGATCTGGATGCGCTGCGCGCGGCAATGACCCCGGAGGTCAAGCTGCTGGCGGTCACCCACGTCTCGAACGTGCTGGGCACGGTCAACCCGGTGCGCGAGATCTGCCGCGAAGCGCGCAAGCGCGGCATCATCACCGTGGTCGATGGCTCGCAGGCGGTACCGCACCGCAAGGTCGATGTCGCCGCGATCGGCTGCGATTTCTACGCCATTACCGGCCACAAGATGTGCGGCCCGACCGGCACCGGTGCGCTGTGGGCCCGTCGCGAGCACTTGGACGCGATGCCGCCGTTCCTCGGCGGCGGCGAGATGATCAAGGAAGTCAGCTTCGACGGCACCGTGTTCAACGATGCCCCGCACAAGTTCGAAGCCGGCACCCCGAACATCGCCGGTTTCATCGGCCTGGGTGTGGCTGCCGACTACCTGCAGCAGCTTGGCCAGGAGAACGTGGAAGCCCGCGAAGCCGAACTGCTGGCGCACTTCACCGAAGAGCTGCGCCGCGTCGACGGCCTGCGCATCATCGGCGAAGCGCCGGAGAAGGCCGCCGTGGTCTCGTTCCTGATCGACGGCGCGCATGCCCACGATCTGGCCACCCTTCTGGATCTGGAAGGCGTGGCCGTGCGCTCGGGCCAGCACTGCGCGCATCCGCTGCTGCAGTACTTTGGCGTCGCGGCCACCTGCCGTGCCTCGCTGGCGTTCTACAACACGCACGCCGAGATCGAGCGGTTCATGACCGCGCTGACCAAGGTACGCAAACTGCTGGGGTGAGATTCCCGGGCCAGCCGGAAGCATCGAGAACGCCGCGGGAAACCGCGGCGTTTTTCATGGCGGCGCCGATGGCAGGATCGAAGACACGCAGAGCTCCGCAGGCCATTGCCCAAGATGCCCCTTGCCGAAAGGGAAATCGGGCCGGCCCGCCGCTACGATTCCGGTGAGTTCAACCGCCTGCTCCGGCGGCAGCACCAGGATGGGAATTCCATTCACCCACACGCCCTCAGCCGCCCATGGGTCCTGTACCGACGGCCCGGGATGCAGCGCAGACATTTCAAAACCATCAACGTAGGCACCCCGCACGCGTAACAATCTCCCGTGATAGCGCATGGGATCAGCCCGTAGCGCCTCCAACGTGACCGGCAACGCACGGGACGGACTGAAACCCGGGCACCCCAGGCCGTTGGGCGCAATGCCGCCGCCGTCCACATGCGCCGGCAGACGTACCAGGGCCATCATCATCCCCGCGGTCAACGCCAGCGCGATTCCCCTCGACACGTCCACGCCACGGCCCTGTATGACAATTGATGAAGCGCGAGCATACCGTTGCCGGAACTGCCGGGGCGCCCCATTTGCGCCCGCCCCCACCCCACCTAGAATGTGCCCATGACCACCCTGACCTTCCGCGCCGCCACGTCGGCCGACATCCCCGCCCTCATTGCCCTCGTCACCTCGGCCTACCGGGGTGATGCCAGCCGCGTCGGCTGGACCACCGAAGCCGACCTGCTGGACGGCGCCCGCATCGATGCCGAAGGCATCCAGGCCGACCTGGACCGCCCGCGCTCCACCATCCTGCTGGCCGAACGCGACGGCCAGCTGGTGGCCTGCGCCCACGTCGCCGATGTCGACGGCAAGGGCTACTTCGGCATGTTCTCGGTCGACCCGGCCCAGCAGGGTGGCGGCGTCGGCAAGCAGCTGATGGACGCCGCCGAAGCGCACGCCGCACGCGAATGGAAGGTGCCGGTGATGCAGATGACGGTGATCGACGTGCGCGACGAGCTGATCGCCTTCTACGAGCGCCGCGGCTATCTGCGCACCGGCATCAAGAAGCCGTTCCCGTACGGCGACGAGCGTTTCGGCATTCCCAAGCGCGACGACCTGCGCTTCGAGATCCTGGAAAAGCCGCTGGCCGGAGCCGCCGCGTGAGCGATACCTGGACCTTCGTCTGTGCCGGCACCGAGCTGCTGCCGGGTGAAATGAAGAGCGTGTTCGACGAAGTGACCGGCACGCCGATCGTGGTGTTCAACCTCGACGGTGAGTTGTACGCGCTGGAAGACCAGTGCACACATGAAGAGTTCGAGCTGTCCTCGGGCGAGTTCAACACCACCGAGGGCAGCGTGGAGTGCGTGCTGCACGGCGCGCGCTTCGACGTGCGTGACGGCCGCGCCCTGTGTGCCCCGGCCTACAGCCCTGTGCCCAAGTTTCCGGTGAAGCGCGAGCACGACGCTGTCTGGACCCGCGACGACCGGGATTGAGGCAGCGCTCGGCCCAGAGAGCCCCCCCCCCAGAGGGCGCCCCTCGGGAGAGCATTCACCCACGGGGTGGATCTACCGCAAGGCCATTAGAGCCTCCCCAGGGCGTCCCCGGGCCATCTCGGTGGCCCGGAACGACCCGTACATGCGAATCATTATCGTTGATGTTATTCTACGTAACATCTTCGTAACGACTCAGCCCCCGCGCCATGGCTTCGCCCGCGCCCACCGCCACGCTGTGCCAGCTTGCCCGTCAAGGGTGGCCGCTGCTCGTGGCCGTGCTGCTGACGCTGGTGTTGGGTTGGTCTGCGTTGCATGAAGGCAGGCACACGGCGACCGCCGATGCGCCGACTCTGTATGCTCAGGATGTGTCGCCCGCGTCCCCGCCACACGTGCTGCCGCACGAACAGGCGATGCACCCCGCTGAATCCGAACCCGATGGCAGTCGCGGCGACAAACCTCGTGCCCTGCGGCGACTCTGCCTGCAGCACCCTGACAATGCACCTGCAGACGCTCCGGCGCCGGTGACACCGACCCCTCCGGTGCTCGCACCGGGCCGGCGCCAGCCCCCATCCCACGCACCGCCCGCGCTGCTGGCCTGACGCTCTGCTGCGCCATGCGCAGCCGCATCCGCACGCCCCCCCTCGTTCTACGTACTGCTGCCGCGCGGCCCGCGCCGGCCGCCTCTCCCTGTTCCCCTTCTGCAGACGCCCATGAACCCGATCAAGAGCCGCAAGCACGCTTCGCCGCTTCGTACCCTGCCGCTGGCCACCGCCAGTCTTGCCGCCGGCCTCGGCCTGGCCACCCTGCCCGCGCTGGCCCACGCTGAAGCCACCGACAACGCCCGCACGCTGGACAAGATCGACGTGCACGCCACCCGGGGCTACAAAGCCGACAAGGTGGCCTCGCCGAAGTTCACCCAGCGCCTGCAGGACACGCCGCAAACCATCCAAGTGATTACCAGCGACCTGTTCAACCAGCAGGGCGCAACGACCCTCACCGAGGCACTGCGCAACAGCCCCGGCGTGGGCACCTTCTACGCCGGTGAGAACGGCAACACCACCACCGGCGACGCGCTGTTCATGCGCGGCTTCGACACCTCCAACAGCCTGTATGTGGACGGTGTGCGCGACCTGGGCTCGATCTCGCGCGATGTATTCAACATCGAACAGGTGGAAGTGACCAAGGGGCCGGCCGGCACCGACAATGGCCGTTCGGCGCCGACCGGCGCGATCAACCTTGTCAGCAAGCAGGCCAACCTGCAGGACGCGACGTCGGCCAGCATTTCGCTGGGCAGCGACCAGCAGCGCCGCGCCACCGCCGACTGGAACCAGTCGCTGGGCACCACCAGCGCGCTGCGCATCAACGGCATGTGGCAGGACAGCGACCAGCCCGGCCGCGACCACGTGCAGAACAAGCGCTGGGGCATCGCACCGTCGCTGGCCTTCGGCCTGGGCACTGCCACGCGCTACTACCTCAACCTGCTGTACGTGAAGCAGGACAACGTGCCCGATGGTGGCGTGCCCACCCTGGGCCTGCCGGGCTGGACGCCGCAGCCGACGCTGGAAGCGCTGGCCGGGCACCCGGTCGATCCGGAGAACTTCTACGGCACCCGCGCCGACCACGATGACGTGACCGCGAAGATGGCCACGTTCCGTTTCGAGCACGACTTCAACGACAGCGTGCGCCTGACCAACACCGCCCGCTGGGGTCGCACCGAACAGGACTACCTGCTCACCGCCTTCATGGGCACCGGCGTGCGCGGCGCAGGCGGCCGCCCGACCGGCAACATCACCTATGCCAACCCGGCCGACCTTTCCAGCTACGCCATCGCGCGCAGCCTGCCGACCTTCAAGGACCAGCGCAACACGATCCTCACCGATCAGCTGAACCTGCGCGCCGACTTCGCCACCGGCGCGGTCGGGCACGCATTGAGCGCTGGCCTGGAATTCACCCGTGAAGAACTGGACAGCTACGGCCAGGCCGCCGCTGCCGGTACCAGCTGGCCCGCTGCGAACCTGTACAACCCGGACTGGAACGTCAGCGGCCTGAACTGGGCGCACAACGGCGCCGATGCACATGGCAAGACCACCACCTCCTCGGTGTACCTGTTCGATACCCTGTCCTTCGGCGAAAGCTTCCTGTTGACCGCTGGCGTGCGTGCGGACCACTACAAGACCGAGTACGCCAGCGCGTCGGTGTGTGGTGGCCGCGGCGGCCCGGCGTGTGGCAGCAATCCTGCCGGCACGGTGCTGCGCAACCCGACGCTGGACGCGTCCGATACGCTGCTGAACTGGAAGCTCGGCGCCCTCTACAAGGTCGGCGATGCCGTCAGCGTCTACGCCAACTACGCCATCTCGCAACAACCCCCGGGTGGTGCCAACTTCCAGCTGAGCAGCTCGGCCAGCAGTGCCGACAACCCCAAGCTGGACCCGCAGAAGGCCAAGACCTTCGAAGTGGGCAGCAAGTGGGCGTTCCTGGATGACGCCCTGGCAGTGAACCTTGCGTTGTTCCAGACGGACGTGGACAACGAGATCAACACCACCGTGCTCGACGATGCCGGCAACCCGACCCAGACCGGCAGCAAGCGGGTCAAGGGCGTGGAGCTCTCCGCAGTCGGCCGCCTGACCGACAACTGGTCGGTCAGCGCCGGATACAGCCACCTGGACACCGACGTAAGGGAAGGCGCGAAGGTGGCCGCCGATGGCACAACCAACCTGACCTATACCCCGGACGACACGTTCACCGGCTGGACCAGCTACACCCTGCCCTACGGCATCACCGTGGGCGGCGGCGTACGCTATGCCGCCGGCATGCACCGCGGCACCGACGGCGCGGTGGGCACCCCGTCGTTCACCAAGTCCTACGTGGTGTATGACGCGGTCGTGTCCTGGGCGATCAATGAGACGATCTCGCTGCGCTTGAACGGCTACAACCTGTTCGACAAGCAGTACGTGGCCAGCATCAACAAGAGCGGCTACCGTTACACCCCGGGTGCCCCGCGCACCTTCCTGCTCAGCGCGGACATCCGCTTCTGATGCAGCACGCGGGGGAGCCCACTCCCCCGCGCCCCCAAAGGAACCGCCATGCTGCTGCACATTCCCGACGTGCTTTCACCCCAGGACGTGGCGCAGGCACGCAGGCGACTCGACGCTGCAGACTGGACCGACGGTCGCGAGACCGTCGGTGCACAGGGCGCGATGGTCAAGCACAATCTGCAGCTACCCGATGCATCTCCCCTGAAGGCGGAGCTGGGCAGGGACCTACTGGCCGCGCTGAGCCGCAGCCCCTTGTTCTTTGCTGCCGCGCTGCCCCTGAAGATCCTGCCGCCGCGTTTCAACCGCTACAGCGGTGGCGGCACCTATGGCTTCCACGTCGATGGTGCGGTGATGAACCTGGCCAACGGCGAGCAACTGCGCTCGGACATCTCCTGCACCCTGTTCCTGTCCGCGCCCGAGGAGTACGAGGGCGGCGAGCTGATCATCAGCGATACCTACGGCGAGCACGAGGTAAAGCTGCCGGCCGGCGACCTGATCGTGTATCCGTCCAGCAGCCTGCACCAGGTGCGGCCGGTCACCCGCGGTGCGCGCGTGGCCTCGTTCTTCTGGGTACAGAGCATGATCCGCGACGATGTGCAGCGCCGCCTGCTGTGGGAAATGGATGGCTCGATCGAGCGCCTGCGGCAGACCGGCGGTGACGCCGAGGCGATCCTGCAGCTGACCGGCGTGTACCACAACCTGCTGCGGCGCTGGAGCGAAGTCTGAGCCCCATCCGGCCGACCTGCGACAATTTGGCAATCATTCTCATTTGCAACAGCTAACAGCTCTCATTACAATCACGCCCCGTTGATGCCGGCCGCTGCCGGCAGACCCTTGGGGACCCCTGCTTGCTGCGCCCGCTTCGCCCTCGCCCACTCATCCATCGAAAGATGGGCACCGCCATGCGCGGTCAGCGTCCTGCGCTGGCCAGCCTGCTGGCGTGGGTGGCGATGCTGGCTTTGCTGCTGGGCACCCTGCCGCTGCTGCCACACGGCCAGGCCGGAATGGCCGTGCAGATGCCGCTGGAAGAGCGCGGTGGCGAAGCGTCCCCGCAGGAAGAAGCACCGGCCAAACTGCGCCGCTGTGCTGCCGCCCCGGTGAAATCGGCCGAGAAGGCGCGCCCGCCGCTGCTGCTGGCCAGCCAATGGCTGCGCACCGAGCTTGAACTCGTACCTGCCACGCCGGCCATGCCCGGCGTGCGCCCGGACTGGCCGCTGGCCGCTCCGGACACGCCCTGGGCCGACGCGCCCGGGCGCCGCCAGCAACGCGGCCAGGCGCCGCCGCTCGCCTGATTCACGGCCCCGCGTGACCGCCTGCGCGGTCGTGCCCGCACGCCGCTGCCTGCTTCATCCCTGCCGCCCCTGACCGGGCCTCCCCGTGCATGCCGCGCCGTTCGCGCCTGGCATTGCACCACCCTGCATCCTTCGAGGTTACTGCCATGGCCCAGCGCCATCGTGTCCGTTCGTCCCTGTCCCGTACCCTGCTGACCAGCGCCGTGCTGGCGGCCATGACCGCCCCGGCCTTCGCCCACGGTGACGCTTCCGGCGCGCCACAGACGCTGGACAAGGTGGTGGTCACCGCCTCCGGCTTTGAGCAGAAGGTGGTCGATGCACCCGCCAGCATCAGCGTGGTCAGCCGCGAAGAACTCAGCAAGCGCCCGTACACCAATCTGGTCGACGCGCTGCGCGACGTTGAAGGCATCGACGTCGGCCTGGAAGCCAGCGACAAGAACGGCCGTGCCACCATCTCGATGCGCGGCCTGCCCTCCGAGTACACCCTGGTGCTGATCGACGGCCGCCGCCAGAGCAATGTCGGCCAGCTGTATCCGAACAACTTCGGCGGTGGCCAGTTCGCCTACCTGCCGCCGCTGGATGCCATCGAGCGCATTGAAGTGGTGCGCGGCCCGATGTCCACGTTGTACGGCTCGGATGCAATGGGCGGCGTGATCAACATCATCACCCGTCGCAACCAGGACAGCTGGCACGGCGCGCTCACCCAAGGCTTCACCGTGCAGCAGGACGATCAGTTCGGCGATGCACGCACCACCGACGTCTACCTCAGCGGCCCGCTGGTCAAGGACCGTCTCGGCCTGGCAGTACGCGGCAGCTACTACGACGCCAAGGCCTCCAATCCGGAGTGGGATGCACTGACCCTGCCGGACGGCAGCCTGTGGGAGCGCAGCATCGGCTTCGGTGGCGGCGGCAAGTCGGTGGCCAACACCAACTGGAACACCGGTGTGCGGCTGAACTTCCACGTCAACGATGACCACGAACTGTGGCTGGACTACGACGTGTCGCGGCAGAAGTACGACAACAGCGAGGGCCAGACCGGCACCCTCGACAGCCTGGCCAGCCTGTGGCGCGTCGGCAATGCCGTCATCCCCAACCCGAACGGCAGCGGTACCGTCACCCGCCGCGTGGTGCAGCCGCGCGTGGGCTACACCGCCTACCAGCGCTACGAGCGCGACCAGTTGTCGCTGACCCACCAGGGCCGCTACAGCTTCGGCACCTGGCAGACCTCGCTGACCCACAGCAAGAGCAGCAACCTGGGCCGCTCGCTGCCGCTGACCCTGGACGAACGCGCCAACCTGCAGACACTGTGGAACGACGTCTGCCGCCGCACCGGCGGCGCCAACAACTGCGCGGCCGGCCGCGGCAATGCACTGGCCGCCCTCAACCCAAGTGAAATGGCACGCCTGCAGGCATTCCTGCCGCGTCCGCTGCGCACCATGGAGCTGGAAGGCTACGTGCTCGACACCATGCTCGACCTCGACTTCGGCGCGCACAAGCTGACCGTCGGCGGCCAGTACAACAACACTGACATGATCGACGGCGTGTTCGGCATGGACGGCGCCGGTTACCGCAGCAACACCAAGCAGAAGCACCGCATGTGGGCGCTGTTCGCCGAGGACAACTGGTCGCTGACCGACACCCTCACCGCCACCTTCGGCCTGCGCTACGACGACCACAACGTGTTCGGCAGCCATGTCAGCCCGCGCGGCTACCTGGTGTGGAACGCCACTGACGCCTGGACCTTCAAGGGTGGCGTCAGCACCGGCTACAAGACCCCGCGACCGGATCAGCTGTTCCCGGGCATCACCGGCTTCGGTGGCCAGGGCGTGCTGCCGCTGGTGGGTTCGCCGAACCTGAAGCCTGAAACCAGCACCAACTACGAGCTGGCCGCGTACTACGAAGGCCAGCGCTGGGGCTTCAATGTCACCGGCTTCTTCAACAAGTTCGAAGACAAGATCGCCAGCGGCGGCACGTTCCCGAACTGCGAAGTGGCCCGCGCCGGCAGCGGTTACTGCGTGGACATCGGCCCGGGCTGGGCAGCACTGGGCTACAGCACCTTCACCCAGAGCGTGAACATCGACAAGGCCGAGACCCGCGGCGCAGAACTGGCCGGTCATGTCGACCTGCTCGACAACCTGCAGTTGCGCGGCAACTACACGTGGACCAAGAGCGAGCAGACCAGCGGCCCCGACAAGGGACGCCCGATCTCTGGCACCACGCCGGCAAAGCACATGGCCAACGCCAGCCTCAACTGGCAGATCAACGAAGCGATCAGCCTGTCGCTGATCGGCGAAGGCCGCTACGACCGCTATCGCGACACCCTCATCGACAGTGCCGGCGCCCGCCACGTGCGCTATTACGAGGACTACACGATCTTCCATCTCGGTGGCAGCTGGAAGGCCACGCCGTGGCTGACGGTCAACGCACGGGTCAACAACCTGTTCGACAAGGACTTCGTTTCGCAGTCGTGCCTGCTGCTCAATCCCAGCGAGTTCAGCTGCGTGGACGACTACGCGACCAAGGACCAGCGCCGCAGCTACTGGATTTCGTTGAACGCGAAGTTCTGATCTCTGCGCCCTGCCCTGGCGGGTGCCAACCTTGGTCGGCACCGCTCCATCCACGCATGGCGTGGATCTACTGATCCGTGGGATTGCCGGCCAGTCCGTAGTGCCGGCCGCTGGCCGGCAATTCCCCCAGGGATACAGAACGACACGCAATTGCGAGCTATTCTCATCAATGATGTAATGGGGAGTCCCCGTCCGCCTCGAACCGTGCCGTGAGCCGTCCTGCCTCTTCCACCGTGCAGCAGCAACAGAACCGTGGCTTCTGGCTGCGGACGCTGCACCAGTGGCACTGGATCAGCTCGGCGGTCTGCCTGATCGGCATGCTGCTGTTTGCGGTGACCGGCCTGACCCTCAACCATGCCGCGAAGATCGAGGCCAAGCCCGAGGTGCAGAACCAGCATCTGGAACTGCCGGCCGCGCTGCTGGGCCAGCTGGGCACGCGCGAGGACGGCAACGCGCCGATCCCGCGCCCGGCACGGCAATGGCTGGACACGCAGCTGGGCATCGCCATCGGCGGGCGCCCGGCCGAGTGGTCGGCCGAAGAGATCTACCTGTCGCTGCCGCGCCCGGGTGGCGACGCCTGGCTGAGCATCGATCGCGCGACCGGCGCGGTGGAGTACGAATCAACCTCGCGCGGCGCGGTGTCCTATCTCAACGACCTGCACAAGGGCCGCAACGCGGGCCCGGCGTGGGGCTGGTTCCTGGACCTGTTCGCCGTGGCCTGCCTGGTGTTCTGCATCACCGGCCTGTTCCTGCTTCACCTGCATGCACGGCAGCGGCGCATGACCTGGCCGCTGGTCGGCCTCGGCCTGATGATCCCGCTGCTGATCGCCCTGCTGCTGATCCACTGACTTTCCTTCGTTTCCGGAGCCGCCCCATGCGCGTCACCCTGACCATCGCCCTCAGCGGCCTGCTGGCCACCTCGCCGGCCTATGCCACCACCCTCGACATCAACGTCGAAGTGCCCAAGCTCAACGTGGCCGAGTACCACCGCCCGTACGTGGCGGTGTGGCTGGAAGGCGCCGACCAGAAGGTCGCGGCCAACCTGTCGGTCTGGTACCAGCAGACCAGCAACAGCGAAGGCCACGGCACCAAGTGGCTGCCGGACCTGCGCCAGTGGTGGCGCAAGAGCGGCCGCACCCTGCAGGTGCCGGTGGACGGCGTGACCGGCCCGACCCGCCCGGCCGGCAAGCACGCGCTGTCGTTCAACGACAAGCAGCCGGCGCTGAAGCAGCTGGCTCCGGGCAACTACACCCTGGTGGTGGAAGCGGTGCGCGAAGTCGGCGGCCGTGAACTGCTGAAGATCCCCTTCACCTGGCCAGCCACCGCCGCGCAGAACGGCAAGGCGCAGGGCGCCACCGAACTGGGCCAGGTCACCCTCGCCGTAAAACCCTGAAAAGGGGACGGAGGGGATTAAGTCGTAATTCCCCTCCTCTCGCCGCACCACCCTGCATCCACTGGAGTCTTCCGCATGAAGCGCACGCTCGTCCTCGCCGCCGCTCTGGCCGCTGCCCTTCCCTTCTCCGCCCTGGCCCACAAAGCCTGGCTGCTGCCCTCGCAGACCGTGATCGCCGGCAATGCGCCGTGGATCACCGTCGACGGTGCGGTCTCCAACGACCTGTTCTATTTCAACCACGTGCCGCTGCGCCTGGAGTCGCTGGTGATCACCGCGCCGGACGGCAGCACCGTGCAACCGCAGAACGCGTCCACCGGCAAGTACCGCAGCGTGTTCGATGTCGAGCTGAAGCAGCCGGGCACCTACCGCATCGCGTCGGTCAATGACGGCCTGTTCGCCACCTACGAGCAGAACGGCGAGCGCAAGCGCTGGCGCGGCAGCGTCGCCACCTTCGGCGAACTGCCCAAGGATGCGAAGAAGCTGGAAGTGAGCCAGTCGGTCGGCCGCGTGGAGACCTTCGTCACCAACGGCGCCCCGAACGACACCGCGCTGAAGCCGACCAACCGTGGCATCGAGCTGGTCGCCGTCGGCCACCCGAACGATCTGTTCGCCGGCGAGGAAGCCACCTTCCGCGTGCTGGTCGACGGCAAGCCGACCGCCGGCCTGGAGTTCGAGATCGTGCGTGGCGCCACCCGCTACCGCAACGCGCAGGACGAGCTGAAGGTCACCAGCGATGCCAAGGGTGAGATCAAGGTGACCTGGCCGGAAGCCGGCATGTACTGGCTGGAGACCGGCACCGAAGACAACAAGACCTCGGTGAAGCAGGCCGCCAAGCGCCGCCTGAGCTACGTCGCCACGCTGGAAGTGCTGCCGCAGTAATGACGTGGACCGCGATGCCGGGCACGCCCCGGCATCGCGCCTGCAGCACACCACCATGACCGATCCCCTGCTCGACATCGCCCGCCTCGGTGGCACCACCATGGGCACCACCTGGAGCGTGTCGCTGGTCGCGTCGCGCCAGCGCGACCTGCACCCGCTGCATGCTGGCATCCAGGCGCGGCTGGACGAGGTGGTCGCGCAGATGAGCACCTGGGAGCGTGGTTCGGATCTGAGCCGCTACAACCGCGCCGACGCCGGCCAATGGTGCGTGCTGCCCGCCGAAACCCGTCACGTTCTGGTCTGCGCACAGGCCATCGCTTCCGCCAGTGGCGGCGCCTTCGATCCCACCATCGGTCCGCTGGTTGCACTGTGGGGCTTCGGGGCACATGCCGGTGAACGCCGCCAGCCCGACGACGCTACCCTGCAGGCCACGCGTGATCGCTGCGGTTGGCAGCGCCTGCAGTGGCAGGACGATGCGCTGCTGCAACCGGGTGGACTGGAACTGGATCTCTCTGCGATCGCCAAGGGCTTCGGCGTCGATCACGTGGCCGCCTGGTTGCGTGGACAAGGCATCACTGGCGCGCTGATCGAAGTCGGCGGCGAACTGGCCGGCTACGGCCGCAAACCGGACGGCCAGCCGTGGCGCGTGCTGGTGGAATCCGCACCCGAAGAAGACGCGCACACCGATACCCCGCCACGCGTGCTCGCACTTGACGGCAAGGCGGTGGCCACCTCCGGTGATCGCTGGCACCAGTACCAGGCCGATGGCGAGGCCTACAGCCACAGTCTCGACCCGCGTACCGGCATACCGGTGCGTCAGGTTGCGGCTGCGGTCACGGTAGTGGCCGACGATGCGATGCACGCCGATGCCTGGGCCACGGCATTGACCGTGCTCGGATGTGAGGCAGGCATGGCACTGGCCGAGCGCGAAGGATTGGCCGCGCGCTACCTGCAACGCACAGCGGATGGCCCCCGCGAATTCCTCAGCAGCGCCTTCCAGCGCCTGCTCGACGAGCAGGACGCATGAGCGCACGTCCATCGCGCGCCTGGCTCGGCAACGCACTGGTTCTGCTCCTGCTGGCAGCGATCGGCTGGGCACTGCTTCGCCTGCATCTCGGCGAAGCGTGGTGGCGAGGCGCACCACCGGCGCGGCAGTCGCAGATCGCGGTGCTCGCCACGGTGCTGTATGCGCTGGCCTGCGCGGCCCTGTGGTGGCGTGGGCGCCCGCGCGACGACGCCGCAACCGGAGACACCGCGCCCATCCTGCTGGTCTGGTCCAGCCAGACCGGCTTCGCCCGCGAACTGGCCGAACGCAGCGCCGAGGCCCTGCGCGGTGCCAGCGTGCCAGTGCGCGTGCGCGGACTGCATGAGGTGGATGCAGCACTGCTGGCTTCCAGCCAGCGCGCGCTGTTCATTGCCAGCACCACCGGCGAAGGCGATCCACCCGACCACGCCCTGCCGTTCCTGCGCGGGGTGATGGCCACCCCGCCCCCGCTGCAGCACCTGCACTACGGGGTGCTCGCGCTGGGCGACCGCAGCTATGGCCACTTCTGCGGATTCGGCCACCAGCTGGACACTTGGCTGCGCCAGCACGGCGCGCATCCGCTGTTCGACGCCATCGAGGTCGACAACGCCGATCCGGCAGCGCTGCGTCATTGGCAACAGTTGCTGGGACAACTCGGCGGTAACGCCAGCGAACTGCCCGACTGGAGTCCGGCCGAGTACCAGCCGTGGACGCTGCTGCAACGCGAGCATCTGAACCCGGGCAGCCCCGGTGGTCCGGTGTACTGGTTGCGCCTGCAGCCCCCGGCCGATGCAAATGCGCAGTGGCAGGCCGGTGACATCGCCGAGATCGGCCCGCAGCACGCATCGCACACCGTGCGTGCCTGGCTGGATGCACAACGCTTCGACGCGGACACCGTGCTGGATGACGGGCAGACGTTGCTGGCTCGCGTCGCGCGCTCGCACCTGCCCTCATTGGTTCCCCCGGGTGATCTGCCTGCCTTGCTGGCGACCCTGCAACCGCTGCCGCATCGCGAGTACTCGATCGCCTCGGTCATGGCCGACGGTGCGGTTGAGCTGCTGCTGCGCCGCCAGTTGCGCGCTGACGGTACACCCGGCGTCGGCAGCGGCTGGCTATGCGACCACGCTGCCATCGGCGAACCGGTACGGCTGCGTCTGCGCCGCAACGACAATTTCCATGGCGCGCCCGCCGATGTGCCGCTGCTGCTGATCGGCAACGGCACCGGCATCGCCGGCCTGCGCGCGCATCTGCACGAACGCGTACGCAGTGGCGCACGGCGCACCTGGCTGCTGTTCGGTGAGCGCACCGCCGCGCATGACTTCCACTTCGGTGAAGAACTGCAGGCGATGCTGGCCGACGGCACGCTGGCGCGGTTGGATGCAGTGTTCAGCCGCGATGGCGGTGCGCACCGCTATGTGCAGGACCGGCTGCTGGCCGAAGCGGCAACGCTGCGCCAGTGGGTGGATGAAGGCGCCACGATCCTGGTCTGCGGCAGCCTGCAGGGCATGGCCCCGGCGGTGGATGCAGTGATCGAGCAGGTGCTGGGTACCGCGGGCAAGGAAGCGCTGTTGCTGGCCGGTCGTTACCGGCGCGATGTGTATTGAGGCCACCGCATCCTGGTGGGTGCGAACCGATTCTTGGTGGGTGCGAACCGCTTTCTGGTGGGTGCGAACCTTGGTTCGCACCATGACGCGGTGTCGGTGGCCGCATCCACGCATGGCGTGGATCTACTGAACAGATTCGGCTGGCGCGAACCGCATTCTGGTGGGTGCGAACCTTGGTTCGCACCATGACGCGGTGTCGGTGGCCCCATCCACGCATGGCGTGGATCTACTGAACGGTGTGTCCAGACATGGTGGCAACCGCATTTGCAGTAGATCCACGCCATGCGTGGATAGTGCCAACCGGCGCCCAGGAATCATCCCGCCGCCGCACTGATCCGGATCGCCAGCAACTCGCCACCGCCCTGCAACGCGTGCCGCTGCCGTTCACCGGCCGCCAACCACGCAGTGTCTCCCGCCTGCAGCGCCGGCAAGCCGCTATCTGCACCGAACTCCGCCTGACCAGCCAGCAGATGCAGCGCCCAGGCCACACCCGGTTCGCAGAAGAAGAACATCGTGCCCACCAGCGGCCGGTGCAGCAGTTCGGCCTGCAGCAGCTCGCGCTTCCACATCAGGTTGAAGTCATGGGTGGTGCCGTCCACCAATTCGCCGTGCAGCGCTTCCTCGCCGGCAAAGCGCACGCGTCCGTGCGGTGGCAGCACCTCGGCCACGCGGCCATCGTCGAAGCGAAGACGCACACCATTGCCCTGCAGCAGCACCAGTTCGCGCTCCACACCGGGGAAGGCGGAGAACGCGGCATCCTGCTCGATCTCGGCCACCGACAGGCGCAGCGCCCAGTCGTCACCCTGCGCCGGCAGGCGCAGGATCTCGCGGGTCCAGCCCAGGCCGTTGCGCCAGCGTTCGCGGCGATAGTCCAAGCGGGAAATCACCTGGCTCGGAGTGTGCAGCAGGGAGTCGATGTTCATCGGCGCATTGCATCATGCCGCGCGCCGTCATGCATCACCGCGTGGCGAGCGTGCCCTGGCCACCGCACTCACCGCCCAGCAGCTGCGAGTGCTTCAGCCAATCCTGGTCGGGGTAGTAGGCGAACACCATCGTGCCGCCACGCAATGCGTCGATCAGCGGCTTGGCCACCGACAGCCGTACCGCCGGGCAGCCCAGGCTCCGGCCGAGCCGCCCCTGCAGCTGTGCGGTGGCCGGATTCACATAGGGCGCGCCGTGGATGACGATGGCGCGTTCGCGCGCGCGGTCGTTGAAGCCCGGTTCCAGCCCGGCCAGGCGCAGCGAATAGCCGTTGCCGCCCATGTAGGTCTCCTGCGCGGTGAACGCGCCGAGGCTGGACATGAAGCTGCCATCGCGGTTGGAGAAGTGCTCGGTGCGGTTCTCACCGCTGTTGCGGCCATGCGCCACCCATTCCTCGAACAGCAGGCGCTGGTGGGCCAGGTCGAACACCCACAGGCGCGGCTCGGTGGACGGGCGCGAATAGTCGATCACGCTGAGCCGATCACCATTGATGCCCAGCTCTGGCCGCTGCAACGCACAGCGCATGGCGTGCGCCGCCAGCTGCAACACGTGGCGGTCGGCCTTGGGCGCACTACGCGACAGCAAGGCAGCCAGATCATCGGCGCTGGTGGCAAGGGCGGGCGTCTGTGCCAGCGCCGGGGCGCTGGCCGAGGTCGCCAGCAGGCCGAACGCGGCCAGCCGGCACAGGCGGGATGCAGTCATGGGCACAACAGGGGGACTCAGTTGCCCTTGAGGGTGGACCCTGGCGGCTCGGATTCCAAGACCGGCTGCATTCCGGATTCAGCCGGGCTTGGGCGGACCGCCGGCAGCGAGGTCACCAGCAGGGTCGTGCCCGGCACCAGCACCTGGTACAGCTGGCGGGCGAAATCGGCCGGCAGCGCCATCGGCAGCGAGGGCGTGGCCAGCAGGTCCGGGGTGGCCTGGGCACGGTCCTGGCCCAGCAGCGGATAGGCCGTCCACTGGTGCAGGCGCTGGTTCACGTCCAGCGGGCTGGGGGTGTCGCTGTAGCCCTGCCCCATCACAAACAGGGTGGTGCCCTGGAATGCCGGCAGGGCATCGGCCTTCAGTGGCGACTCGCCGATCATCACGCCATCGCGCAACACGTACAGGCGCTGGTCGTGCAGGCTGACCAGGATGCCGACCTGCCCCGCCGGCGCCGCGCTGTCGTTCCACCAGGCCTGCGCCGGCGCCCCGCCCTCGGTCTCCGGCAGGGCCTGGCCACGCGCGTTGACCGGCGCCAGCACCGACGGATAGGCCAGGGTCATCGGCGAGCTCTTGGCATCGGCCACGACCACGGTGTCGCCACGCTGGGTTTCACTGAACAGCTTCTGCGCGAAGGCCTGCGGCAGCCGCACGCAGCCATGCGAGGCCGGATGACCGGGCAGGCTGCCGCCATGCAGGGCGATGCCGTCCCAGGTCAGCCGCTGCATGTAGGGCATCGGCGCGCTGTTGTAGAGGTTGGACTTGTGGTCCTTGTCCTTCTGCAGGATGGTGAACACGCCGGTCGGCGTCTCATGCCCAGCCTTGCCCGAGCTGATCGTGGTCAGGCCGATGGCAATGCCGTTGCGGTACACGTACGCGCGCTGCTCATCGAGGCTGACCACCAGCACGATCGGGCCGGTCGGTGAAATTTCCGGATGCCACAGGTATTCGCCCGGCTTGAGGTCGGTCGGTCCGCGCACTTCGGCGCTGCTGGCTGCGGCAGCGGCAGGCTTGGCGGCCGGCGTCGGCGCAGCGGCATGGCCCAGCAGCGGCAGGGCCAGTGCAAGGGCGAGCATCAGGGTGGTGGGGCGGTGCAGAAGCATCCAGCGGGGGTCCTTTCCATGCGGTGCGGCCACCGTACACCATCGACCCGTGGTGGCCGCGGCAAAACCAGGCGCCGGAAATGAAACTGCCCGGCGACACAGCCATGTGTCGTACCGGGCAATCGTTACGTCCTTGTCGGCCTGCTGCCGCCCCCTCGCATCCTGCGCTGTGGGGGTAGCGTTGCATCCTGCACGCGGCCGCGTCTGTCCTGTTTGTATCTCAGCCCCTTCCACAGGTCTGTGATGCCACCATCCTGGTGATTGGTGCCGCGTCCTGCGGCGGTCGGTGGTCACGGCCTTCCTGTCCGTGTCCGGTGAACCAGCCTCCTGCCGGTTCCGACGATTCCTGCTGTCAGCGCCTGGGTACGGTTCGCACCGGTACCGATCCGGGTACCGGATCCGCCGGCAACAACCTGTTGCCTACGGTGATCCGCTGTCGATTCCGTTCGACGATTGCTTTCCCTATCCCCTTCACCTGCGTCAGGTCCTCGACGCGATGAAACGGGCCGTGTCTGCGCCGGTGCTCGACGATGGCCTCGGCCTTGGCGGCTCCGACCATCGTCAATCCCTGCTGCAGCGCCTGGGCATCGGCGCGGTTGATGTCGATCGGTTCGGCGGCATGCGCCCCAGCGATCCACACGACCAGCACCAGTGCCCTCAACACGACACTCCAAGGCACGACGTGTATCTCCTTGTGATTCTGGCCGTCCCGACCGGCAATCCCGTCGGTAGGAACAGTGTCCGTCACCACATGCACACAGCCTATCGGTTTCCTGGATTTCTAAAAGCCAGCCAAATACCCGACGTGATGTAGGAAAAACCCTACCCGCGGCACAGGCGTAGAATGACCGGATCAGCCCATGCAACCGGAGTTTCAGATGGACAGCGCCAAGCTCGGCCAATTCGTCAATGACAAGTGGGACAGCGAAATCGTCCCGCAGTTGGTCGACTACATCCGCATTCCCAACAAGTCGCCGATGTTCGACGCCAATTGGGTGCAGAACGGCTACATGGAACAGGCGGTCACCCTGATGGAGAACTGGGCCAAGGCCCAGCAGCTGCCCGGCCTGAAGGTTGAAGTGGTGCGTCTGGAAGGCCGTACCCCGCTGATCTTCCTGGAAATTCCGGCTACCGGCGCCGAAACCGGCGACGACACCATCCTGCTCTACGGCCACCTCGACAAGCAGCCGGAAATGACCGGCTGGGACGACGACCTCGGCCCGTGGACCCCGGTCCTGCGCGGCGACAAGCTGTATGGCCGCGGCGGTGCGGACGACGGCTACGCCATCTTCGGCTCGCTGGCCGCGGTGCTGGCACTACAGGCCCAGGGCCTGCCGCACGCCCGCTGCGTGGTGCTGATCGAAGCCTGTGAAGAGTCGGGCAGCTATGACCTGCCGGCCTACGTCGACCACCTCGCCGACCGCATCGGCAAGCCGTCGCTGGTGGTCTGCCTGGATTCGGGCTGCGCCAACTACGACCAGCTGTGGTGCACCACCTCGCTGCGCGGCCTGACCGGCGGCAACTTCACCGTGAAGGTGCTCAACGAAGGCGTGCACTCCGGCGATGCCTCCGGCGTGGTGCCGTCCAGCTTCCGCCTGCTGCGCCAGCTGCTGTCGCGCATCGAGGACCAGGACACCGGCCGCATCCTGATCGACGGCATGAACGTTGAGATCCCGGCCGAGCGCCAGGAACAGGCCAAGCGCGCCGCCGAAGTGGTCGATACCGAGATCTTCGAGAAGTTCCCGATGGTCGACGGCCTGCGTCCGATGAACGAGGACCTGACCGAGCTGGTGCTCAACCGCACCTGGCGCCCGGCACTGTCGGTCACCGGCGTGGGTGGCATGCCGCCGCTGGAATCGGCCGGCAACGTGCTGCGCCCGCAGACCTCGGTGAAGCTGTCGCTGCGCCTGCCGCCGACCGCCGATGGCAAGACCTGCGGTGAACTGCTGAAGGATGCGCTGCTGCGCGACCCGCCGAACGGTGCGCAGGTCACTCTGGATCTGGAAAAGGCCTCCACCGGCTGGAACGCCCCGGCCATGGCGCCGTGGCTGACCCAGGCCATCGACGACGCCAGCCAGGCCTTCTTCGGCAAGCCCGCGATGTACATGGGCGAAGGTGGCTCGATCCCGTTCATGGGCATGCTCGGTGAGAAGTTCCCGGGCGCCCAGTTCATGATCACCGGCGTGCTCGGTCCGCACTCCAATGCACACGGCCCGAACGAGTTCCTGCACATTCCGATGGGCAAGAAGGTCACCGCCTGCGTGTCCAAGGTGATCAGCGAGCACTACGCCGCCAGCCTGCGCGGCGAGACCAGCGGTTCGCCGGTGGCTGCCGACAGTGGCACCCGCCACGGCGACCACGGCTGCTGCTGAATCCGGCACACCGTGACGGACGCAGCCTGGCCTTGCTAGGCTGCGTCCACCCTTGGTGGAAATCGCGCGCATGAATGGTCTGTTCGGCAGCAGCAGCTGGCTCTACATCATCCTGGTCGGCTTCTTCGTCGGCCTGCTCGGGCGATTCTTCATGCCCGGCAACAACCGCATGGGCTGCCTGCTGACCATCGTGCTGGGCATCATCGGCGCGCTGCTGGCCGGGTGGTTCGGCCAGTACATGGGCTGGTACGCCCCCGGTGAGCCGGCCGGCTTCCTCGGTGCGGTGCTGGGCGCGGTGGCCGTGCTTGCCGTCCTGCGTCTGTTCAGCGGTCGCCGCTGATCCCGCACCCTCTTCCCTTCCTGTTCCCGACGTAGGCGCGCCCGGCGCGCCCGGATATGCCTGCATGACCGAACCCGCCTCCGATCCCCAGCGCAGCGCGCAGCGCCTGCAGTGGGCCCGTACCCAGCTCGATGATTCCAGTGCGGTGGTCGAACGCGCCTCGGTCGATGCCGGCATGCGCAGCTACTGGCGCACCACCAGCACGCGCGGCAGCCACATCGTGATGGATGCCCCGCCGGGGCTGGAAGATCCGCGCCCGTGGCTGCGCATGCGCGGCCTGCTGGATGACAACGGCCTGCGTGTGCCCGCGCTGCTGGCACAGGATCTGGATGCCGGCTTCCTGCTGCTGGAAGATCTCGGCGGCCCGACCCTGGCGAAGATCCTCGACGAGCGCAACGCCGATGAATGGTTCGGCCGTTCGATCGAACAGCTGCTGCGCCTGCAGGCGATCCCGGTGCCGGCCGACTTCGGCCAGTTCGGCGAAGCACTGCTGCAGCGCGATGCCGGCCTGTTCGACGAATGGTTCCTGCAGCGCCACCTGAACCTGGAACTGGACTGCGGCGAGATTGAAGGGCTGCAGCTGGTGCACCGCCGCTTGATGGACAACGCGCTGGGCCAGGCCCAGCTGATGACCCATCGCGACTACATGCCGCGCAACCTGATGCCGGTCGACGACGGTCCGGCGGTGCTGGATTTCCAGGACCTGGTGCGCGGCCCGATCGCCTACGATGCGATGAGCCTGTTCAAGGACGCGTTCCTGAGCTGGCCGCTGCAGCGTGTGGACGAGTGGCTGGCGCAGTATCACGAGCGCGCCCGCAACGCCGGCCTGCCGGTGCCCGACCGCGCCATCTTCCTGCGCGATGCCGACTGGATGGGCATCCAGCGCCACGTGAAGATCCTCGGTCTGTTCTGCCGCCTGCGCTATCGCGACAACAAGGGCCATTACCTCGACGACGCGCCGCGCTTCATCACCTATCTGGATGAAGTGCTGCCGCGCTACCGCGAGCTGGCACCGCTGCAGCAGCTGCTGGAAGACCGCATCAAGCCAGCGCTGGCCGACCTGGCCGCACCGATGCGCGTGGCCCGATGAAGGCGCTGGTCTTTGCTGCCGGCCTCGGCGAGCGCATGCGCCCGCTGACCCTGCACACGCCCAAGCCGCTGCTGGAAGTGGCCGGCAAACCGCTGATCGTCTGGCACCTGGAACGCCTGGCCGCACTCGGCGTGCGCGAGGTGGTGGTCAACACCGCATGGCTGGCCGAACAGTTTCCAGCGACGCTGGGCGATGGCAGCCAATGGGGCCTGCGCCTGCATTTCATGTACGAAGGGCAGACCCCGCTGGAAACCGGCGGCGGCATCCTCAATGCACTGCCGGTGCTGGGCGACGCCCCGTTCCTGGTGGTGAACGGCGACATCTGGACCGATTTCGATTTCGCCACGCTGCCGCGCGAGCCGCAGGGCCAGGCGCATCTGGTGCTGGTCGACAATCCGGCGCAGCACCCGCACGGTGACTACCGGCTCGATGCGCAGGGGTTGCTGCACCACGACCGCGAAGGACCGTGCCTGACCTATGCCGGCATCGGCGTGTATCGCCCTTCCATCGTGGCCGACTGGCGCACGGTGATCGGTGATGCACCGGGCAGCGAGCGGCTGCCGCCGAAGTTCTCGGTGGTGCCGCTGCAGAAGCACTTCATGGTGCAGGGATTGATGACGGGGCAGCACCATCGCGGGCGCTGGACCGATGTCGGGACGGTAGATCGCCTGCGCGCGCTGGATGCTGAGTTGGCCGCGAACGGCTGAGCCCCTCGTGGCTGGGCTTATTGAAAGCAGAAGCCTTGCTTGGCCGGGCGGGGTGGGCTGCGCAGGGGACGCTGCAAGTACGTCCATGTAAGCTCGGTCGCCGCATCCATGCGGCTCACGCCCCTGCGCAGCCCACCCCGCCCGGCCTCTGACAGTTTCCGTGGGCGACCAGCCACGGAAGAAAGAAAGAAAAGCAAAAGCGGGTCGCTTCGCTGCGCTTGCTCTGATGACGACCAACGGTCGTCACCCACCACAAGCAAGAGTCGCCCACCACAAGCAAGACACGTGTCGACCAAGGTCGACACCCACCAACAGCAGTGCAGTACGCAGTCCCGGCAGATCGCGGGAACCTGTCGAAGGCGGGGTGGCTCAGGTTGCGGGGGCGTGAGCGCCATGGATGGCGCGATCGAGGCTACATGGACGTACTTGCGCCGTCCCCCGCAACCTGAGCCACCCCGCCTCCCCTCAGGAAGCCAGCTTCTGCTGTTGCTTCAGCTCTTGCTGTTGCCGGCCAGCGGCCGGCACTACGGCGGGTGCAGGGCGCAGCCCTGCAAAGCAAACCCCAACCTCAGTAACGCGGCCGGCCTTCTTCCAGCACCTGGCGCAGGAACGGCACGGTGATCCGCCGCTTCGCCGCCAGCGACTCGCGGTCCAGCCAGTCCAGCAGCGTGATCAATCCACCCAGCTCGCGACCGGTGTGCGACAGCAGCCACTCGATCGAGGCCTCGTCGATCGCCAGCCCACGCCGCAGCGCGCGCTCACGCAGCACCGCTGCCCGTCCTTCCTCATCCAGCGGCTGCAGCAGCACACGCACGCACTGGCCCAGCCGCGAACGCAGATCGGGCAGTACCAGGCCCAGTTCTTCCGGCGCCTTCTGCGCCGTGTACAGCACGGTCACGCCCGCAGCGCGCGCGCGGTTGTGGAAATCGAACAGCGCGATCTCGTCCTCGCGGTTGCCGGCCACCTCGTCCAGGCCGTCCAGCGCCACCAGCTCGCGCGCCTCCAGCCCATCCAACGCCGCGCGTACGCGGCCGGCGGCGCTGGCCAGCGGTACGTAGGTCGGCAGTCGCCCGGCCTGCTCGGCGCTGGAGCACATCGCCAGTGCCTGGTGGGTCTTGCCCGTGCCCGCCGCACCTTCCAGATAGACCCAATCGTGGCTGGCACCCACCGCGATAGCGCGCAGCTGCGCCAGCGCGCCGTCCGGCGCGCCGATGAAGGTCTCCAGGCGCTGGTCCCGCGGGTAATGCAGGGCCAGCGGCAGTTGCGGCACACCCATCACTTCAGGTCGGGGCCCTTGTCGTTCGGAATGATGATATGGGGGGCATCGACCACGCCATCAAGCACGATCGCCGGCTTCTCACCCACGTACAGCTCGCTCTGGCGATAACGCTGGTGCGCGTAGCGCAGCAGCACGTTGGTCACCGCTGCCACCGGCAACGCCAGCAGCATGCCGAGGAAGCCGAACAGCTGGCCGCCGGCCATCACCGCGAAGATCACTGCCACCGGGTGCAGGCCGATCTTGTCGCCGACGATGCGCGGGGTCAGTACGTAACTTTCCAGCAGCTGGCCCACGGTGAACACCACGCCGACCAGGATCAGCAGCTTCAGGTCGAAGCCCTGTGCCTGCACCAGTGCGGCGACCACCGCCATCAGGATGCCGGTGGTCGCGCCCAGGTAGGGAATGAAGCTGATCAGGCCGGCAATCAGGCCGATCAGCAGACCCAGCTTGAGGCCGACCAGCGACAGGCCGCCGGCATAGATCACACCCAGCGCCAGCATCACCAGGAACTGACCGCGGATGAAGGCGCCCAGCACCTCGTTGGACTCACGCGCCAATGCGCTGATGGTGCCGATCTGGTTGCGCGGAATCACCGACGCCACGCGCTCGACCAGCTTGTCCCAGTCACGCAGGAAGTAGAACGCCAGGATCGGCAGCAGCAGGATGTTGACCACCCAGGTCACCATCGCAAAGCCCGAACGCGAGACGTAGCCCATGAACGTGGTGGCGAAGCCGCCGGCCTGCTGCCAGTGGCTGCGCACCCATTCGATCAGGCGGTCCGGGTCCAGCCACTGCATCACTTCCAGGCCGGTCTTCTGCTCGAACCAGGGAATGCCCTTTTCCATCAGCCACGCCTGTGCCTGCGGCGCGACCGCAATCAGGGTGGTGATCTGGCGCTCGATCATCGGCACCAGCACCAGCAGCAGCGCCACGATCACCAGCACCATCGCCGCGAATACCAGTACCACGCCGGTCATGCGCGAACGGCCGGTGGCCTCGATGCGGTCCACCAGCGGATCGCCCAGCCAGGCCAGCGCCAGCGCCAGCACGAACGGGGTCAGGATCGGCGCCAGCAACCACACCACCCAGCCGATCAGGCCGGCGAACAGGATGTACTTCAGGCGGCGCAGGAACTGCGCGATTTCCGCTTCCGGGGTCAGGTTCATCGCAGGCGGTACTCGTTGCTGACCGGCGCAGCGACCGGGGCACCGGTGGTGTCGTCGATCGGCGTCGGCAGGGCCGGCAGCGGTGCGCTCGGCACCAGCACGCCGTTGTCGCCCAGCATGCGGTTGAAGCCGGCCAGGCCGGTGGTCATCTCCAGGCTCAGCTCCAGCTGGCCGGCCGAAGCGTGCAGCGGGGTGACGTTGCGCACCACCGGCACCTCACGCAGGCCGGCAGCCAGGCGCAGGTAGTCGTCGGCACTGTTGATGCCGGTGACCACCACCCGATAGGTGCCGGCCTGGCCGACGGCCGCGCCGGCCTTGGCATAGCGCTTGACCAGCGCATCGGCGGCGCCGTCGGCACCGGCGGCCATCGCGCGCATGGCGTTGGCGTCCTTGCTGGTCCACTTGTTCAGCTCACGGCCGTTGTCGACGAACACCCAGTCCGCCTGCCAGCCGCCGTTGGCGCGGTACAGCTTGCCGATCAGCTGCATCGGCGGCGCGTAGCGCGAAGAGGCACGGGCCACGGCGGCACTGTCCTGGCGCCAGATGGCACCGGCCAGCGCCTGTTCGGCGGCACCACCGCTGGGCAGGCCCAGCTTGTAGCCGCGCTCGATGGCGCGGTTCAGCAACGGGCGGGCGGCGTTGGCCTGCTGCACGCTGACCAGGCGCGGACCGCTGCCGTCATCGACGGCCAGCCACAGCACCGGCTTCGGTCGGGGCTGCGGCCACAGCGGCAGGCCCAGCGCCGACACCAGCGAATCGACATCGTCCTCGCGGAAGCGGGCCACCAGCAGGGTACGGAAGCTGGGGGCGCCACTGGCGCTCACGCTCTGGTCCTGCTTGTAGTCGTAGCTGGCCACGTAATCCTTGGCATTGCGCAGCGCCTGCGCCACGCCAGGGCGCGACATCACGCTGCGATCGCCGGACAACTTGCCCAGTACAACGCTCAAGGCGCGGGCCAGGGCGCCGTTGCGGTCGGCTTCGGCCTGGCTGTTGACGGGCACTTCGGCCTCGTACGCGCCAGTGGCGGTGGCAACATCACCCTCGGTGCGCAGGCCGCTCTGGGCCATCGTGGCCACCGGCAGGCTCAGCGCAAGGAGCAGGGTCAGAATCAGGCTGCGGCGCATCAGGACATCCATTGGCTCGACGTATCCGGGGGAATTGTTGCCCGAATACGGCCTTTGCGCCAATGCGGCCTGTTAAAATCGCCCGTTCAACCCCTGCCAGCGCCGACGCCCGTGACCAACACCCCGTCTTCCGCCCCCTCCCCCCTCACCTACCGTGACGCGGGTGTCGACATCGACGCCGGCAACGAACTGGTCGAGCGGATCAAGCCCCTGGTCAAGCGCAGCTTCCGCCCGGAAGTGATGGGCGGCCTGGGCGGCTTCGGCGCCCTGTTCGACCTGTCCAACAAGTACCGCGAGCCGGTGCTGGTGTCGGGCACCGACGGCGTGGGCACCAAGCTGAAGCTGGCCCACCAGCTGAACCGCCACGATACGATCGGCATCGATCTGGTCGCCATGTGCGTGAACGACGTGCTGGTGCAGGGTGCCGAACCGCTGTTCTTCCTGGACTACTTCGCCACCGGCAAGCTGGACATCGACACCGCCGCGGCGGTCGTGGGCGGCATCGCCAACGGCTGCACCGAGGCCGGCTGCGCGCTGATCGGCGGCGAAACCGCTGAAATGCCCGACATGTATGCCCCGGGCGAGTACGACCTGGCCGGCTTCACCGTCGCCGCGGTCGAGAAGAGCGAGCTGAAGGATGGCGCCAGCGTGGCTGCCGGCGACGTGCTGATCGGCATCGCTTCGTCCGGCCCGCATTCCAACGGCTACTCGCTGGTGCGCCGCATCTACGACCGCGCCGGCCGCCCGGCCGAGCTGGAGCTGGAAGGCGGCGTGAAGCTGGTCGATGCGCTGATGGCGCCGACCCGCCTGTACGTGAAGCCGATCCTGTCGCTGCTGAAGTCGCACGGCGCGGCCATCCACGGCATGGCCCACATCACCGGTGGCGGCCTGACCGAGAACATCATCCGCGTGGTGCCCGACGGCCTCGGCCTGGACATCCAGGCCTCGGCCTGGACCCTGCCGCCGGTGTTCCAGTGGCTGCAGAAGGAAGGCGCGGTAGCCGACAGCGAGATGTGGCGCACCTTCAACTGCGGTATCGGCTTCGTGCTGATCGTGGCGCCGGACCAGGTGGCCGCGGTATCCGATGCGGTCAAGGCGCAGGGCCTGGAGCACTGGACCATCGGCCAGGTGGTCACCGCCGAAGGCGCCGAGCGCGTCCACATCGCCTGATCCCGACAACCCAGGAGCCCGCATGGACGCAACGCCCCCCTTGTCGCCCGCCCCCGTGCCGCCGCCGCTGGCGACGGTACCGGTGTTCAGCGCGCAGGATGCTGACCACCTGCGCATGCTGGCCATCGCGCACTACGTGGTCGGCGGCCTGATCGTGCTGTTCTCGCTGATCTTCATCATCCACATCGTGCTGGGCATCACCGCGCTCAGCGGCAACCTGCCGATGAATTCCGGCGGCCAGCCGTCGTCGCCGGCCGAACAGCGCCTGTTCGGCTGGATGTTCACCCTCATCGGTTGCGTCGCCGTATTCGGTGGCGTCAGCCTGGGCGCGTTCGTCGCCTATGCCGGCCGCTGCCTGGCCCAGAGACGCCGCTACCTGCTGTGCCTGATCGCGGCCGGCCTGGCCTGCCTGTTCACCCCCATCGGCACGGTGCTGGGGGTGTTCAGCCTGATCACCCTGCTGCGCCCGCAGGTGAAGGCCGCCTTCGACCTTCCCGCCACGCCCGCATGACCGCCTCCGGCAATCCGCCGCCGCTGCCGCATCAGACCCTGGCGCAGCTGCAGCTGATCAGCCATCTGCAGACGCTGAAAGTGCTGTTCTACGCGTTGGCCGGCTTCCATTGGTTCGCCACAGTGGCGTTCCTTGGCCTCAGCGGATGGGTGGCCCACTCGCGCGGGCTGGACGATGCCTGGATGCTGACCACGGTCTATGCGTCCATCGCCGTGCTGGCGGCCGTGCTGGGGTTCGTGCAGTTGTATACCGCGCGCCAGCTGTCACATCGCACCGGGCTGGCCTGGTGCCGGCGCGCGGCGTGGCTGGGCGTACTGGCCGGCCCGCTGGGCATGGCCTTGGCCGCCTATGCCTGGGTGTTCCTGTCCAAACCTGACATGGCCGCGCTGTTCGACCGCGGCGACCACCTCAGTGTCTGAACCTGCCGGCAGACGCCCCGTCCTTTCCTGATCGATTTCCCATGTCCGCGCCTGCCCTCCCGACGTCCGCTTCGCCCACCACCCACCGTTTCTCGGGCCCCAAGAAGCTGGCCTTTGCCGCCGTGCTTGCGGTGTTCGCAATCAGCTGGGTCCACCCGCTGTGGCCTACCGAACAGGCCCTGCACAGCACCCTGACCGTGATCGGGCTGGCCGCGCTGCTGTGGGTCGACCGTCGCGGCGGCTGGCTGGGCAACGGCGCCTTCATCGCGATCTGCGGCTTCATCGCCCTGCACTGCGTGGCCGCGCGCTGGCTGTATTCCAACGTGCCCTACGACGCCTGGGCGCAGACGCTGAGCGGCTGGTCGCCGAATGCGGCCTTCGGCTGGCAGCGCAACCATTTCGATCGCCTCATCCACTTCCTGTTCGGCGTCTGCTTCACTCCTGCGCTGCTGCAGCTTGCCCGCCATGCGTGGCCGGCGCTGCGCCTGGGCCAGGCCTTCACCCTGGCGGTGATGACGGTGATGTGTGCCAGCCTGGTGTACGAATGGTTCGAGTGGGCCATCGCGCTGGCGCTGTCGCCGGATGCTGCCGAGGCCTACAACGGGCAGCAGGGCGACATGTGGGACGCGCACGCCGACATGCTGATGGCCACCCTCGGCAGCCTGCTGATCTGGCCGCTGATCCGCCGGAGCGCCCAGCAGTGACCGCGACCACCCGCATTGCCGTGCTCGCCTCCGGCCGCGGCAGCAACCTGCAGGCCATCCTCGATGCCATTGCCGACGGCCGACTGCCCGCCGAGGTGGTCGGCGTGTTTTCCGACCGCCCCGCCGCAGAGGCCCTGCAGCGCGTCGCACCGAACCTGCGCTGGGCGCATGCACCGAAGTCCTTCAGCGACCGCGCCAGCTACGAGCAGGCGCTCGGCGATGCGCTGGCCGCAGTACAACCGGACTGGATCGTCTGCGCCGGCTACATGCGCATCCTCGGCGCGGCCTTCGTACAGCGCTTCAATGGCCGGCTGGTCAACATCCATCCATCGCTGCTGCCGCTGCACAAGGGCTTGGACACCCACGCCCGGGCGCTGCAGGCGGGCGACGCCGAGCACGGTGCCAGCGTGCATCTGGTCGTGCCCGAGCTGGATGCGGGCGCCGTGCTGGCGCAGGTGCGGGTGCCGGTGCTGCCCGGCGATGACGCCGACAGCCTGGCCGCGCGCGTGCTGGCGGTGGAGCATCCGCTGCTGATCGCCACCCTGCAGCTGTTGTGCGCCGGCCGCCTGGCTGAACGGGAGGGCCAGCCGCAACTGGACGGTCACCCCCTGTTTAGCCCGTTGGCCCTAGATTCCGCCGGGAACCTGAACCGGTAGTCCCCATGCACACGCCCCGCTGACTGCGGGGCTGGCATCCTGCCCCCTCCTGCGGTCCCTGTCCTCCATGAAGACCACGACCCTGCTGTCCACTCCATTGCTGTTGTCGCTTGCCGTGTTCCCCGGCGTGGGCTGGGGCCAGGCACAGGCGCCCGCCACCCCGCCGGCACCCGTGCCCGCAGCGCAGCCGCCAGCCGATGCGCCGGCCGTACCGATGCCACCGGCACTGGCCTGGGAGCCACCGCCGCTGCAACCGTTCAGCGCCACCTACCAGGCCTTCTACAAGGGCAAGGAAGCGGGCGATGCCAGCATGCAGGTCACCCACACCGGCGGCAGCCAGTGGCGGGTGGACATGCAGGTGGTCGGCCGCCGCGGCTTTGCCAGCGTGCTGGGCCTGAACATCGAACAGAGCACGGTGTTCGAGGAGCGCAGCGGCGTGTATGCGCCGCTCAGCCAGAGTACGGTGCGCAAGGGCCTGTTCCTGGGCAAGAAGGCGGTCGGCACCTACAACTGGCAGGCCGGCACCGCGCAATGGACCGGTGACGTCAAGAAGGAACGCGCGCAGCCGATCCCGCTGCAGGCAGGCGACCAGAGCGCGCTGCTGATCAACCTGGCGATCATGCGCGATGCGCGTCCAGGCGCCTCCATGCATTACCGCTACGTGGACATGGGCAAGGTCCGCGAACACGACTACCAGGCCGCGCCGCAGACCGAGAACGTCGAGGTCGGCGACCTGTCCTACAACGCACTGCGGGTCTACCGGACCAACGGTGGCAGAAACGAAACCATTCTCTGGATCGCCAACGGTGTCCCCACCCCGGTGCGCATCCTGCAACGCGAAGACGGCGAAGACCGCGTCGATCTGCGCCTGATCGAATACCAAGGAGTCTGAGCATGAATACCCTGACCCGCCCCCTCACCTGGATCGCAGCCGCTGCCCTGACCGTGGCCAGCCTGCCGGCCATGGCGCTGGAACCGTTCAAGGCCGATTACCTGGCCAGCTACATGGGCATGCAGGCCAACGGCACCATGACCCTGGCCAGCGAAGGCAGCAACAAGTGGCGCTACAGCCTGCAGGTGAAGAACCAGCTGGCCGACCTCAGCCAGAGCACGGTGTTCGAGGAAGTGCGTGGCCAGCTGCGCCCGCTCAGCAGCCAGGACCGTTCGGCGCTGCTGGTGAAGAAGCGCAACGTGCAGGCCAACTACAACTGGACCAGCAACCAGGCCACCTGGACCGGTGACATCAAGCCGGATCGCGCTGGCCCGATTGCGCTGAAAGCCGGTGACATGGACGCGCTGCTGATCAACCTGGCGATCGCCCGTGACCTGGCGGCGGGCAAGCCGCTGACCTATCGCATGGTCGACGAAGGCCGCATCAAGAACATGACGTACCGTGTGATCGGCAAGGAATCGATCACCGTGGGCGGCAAGAGCTACGAGGCCACCAAGGTCTCGCGCGCCGACGGCAACAAGGAGCTGATCGCCTGGATCGTGCCGGAATTCCCGGTGCCGGCGCGCATGCTGCAGCGTGAGAGCGGCCGCGATGCGCTGGACCTGACCATCAAGGCGATGAACTGACCGGAGATCCACGTCATCCACGCATGGCGTGGATCTACTTCACGTTCCAGTAGATCCACGCCATGCGTGGATGGGTGTATCCCAAAGAAACGCCCGCTTTCGCGGGCGTTTTCTTATTTCTTCGCTTCAGCCGGTTTCTGTTCCTCGGCCGGCTTGAACTCGGTCCGGCAGTCCACGCGGATCTGCTCACCGGTGCTGCGCCAGACGAAGGTGCGGCAATGACGGTTGCCGTCCTGGCTGTCGTTCACCGCGACCGCATAGAACGACTCGATGATTTCATCACGCGAGACCGTGCCGTCGCCGTTCCAGTCCATGTCCTTCTGCTCGATGCCCTGGGTGATGGCGATGTTGGCGTACCAGGCATAGCCCAGCCACGCCAGCACGATCAGCACCAGCGCCAGCAGCGCCTTGCGACGCGGGCTGAACTTGCCGCGCAGGATCATGGCACGCGCCGGATGGTGGCACCGAGCGAAGACAGCTTCTCTTCGATGTTCTCGTAGCCACGATCAAGGTGGTAGATGCGGTCGATGGTGGTATCGCCGCTGGCCATCAGGCCGGCCAGGATCAGCGAGGCCGAGGCGCGCAGGTCGGTGGCCATCACCGGCGCGCCGCTCAGGTGCTCGTTGCCACGCACGATGGCGGTATGCCCTTCGACCTGGATGTCCGCGCCCAGGCGCAGCAGTTCGTTGACGTGCATGAAACGGTTCTCGAAGATCGTTTCGTTGATCACGCCCACGCCGTCGGCCACGCAGTTGAGCGCCATGAACTGCGCCTGCATGTCGGTCGGGAACGCCGGGTACGGCGCGGTGGTCAGGTTGACCGCCTTCGGCCGCTTGCCCTGCATGTCCAGGGTGATGCTGTCGTCGGTGGTCTCGATCTTCGCACCGGCTTCGACCAGCTTGGACAGTACCGCGTCCATGGTGTTCGGGCGCGCACGGTTGACCGTGACCTTGCCACCGGTCATCGCTGCGGCCACCAGGAAGGTGCCGGTCTCGATACGGTCGGGCAGCACTTCGTGGCGGCCACCGGACAGGCGCTCGACGCCTTCGATCACCAGGCGGGCAGTGCCCAGGCCTTCGATTTTCGCGCCCAGCGCGATCAGGCAGTGCGCCAGATCGGTCACTTCCGGTTCCATCGCGCAGTTGTCGAGGATGGTGGTGCCTTCGGCCAGCACCGCGCCCATCAGCACGTTCTCGGTGCCGGTGACGCTGACCATGTCGAAGGTGAAGTGCCCCCCCTTCAGCCGCTTGGCGGTGGCCTTGATGAAGCCGTTCTCGACCACGATCTCGGCACCCAGCGCCTGCAGGCCCTTGATGTGCTGGTCGACCGGACGCGAACCGATCGCGCAGCCGCCCGGCAGCGATACTTCGGCCGCGCCGAAGCGGGCCAGCAGCGGGCCCAGCACCAGGATCGAGGCGCGCATGGTCTTGACCAGCTCGTACGGTGCCACGTGCTGGTTGACCGAACGCGGGTCGACCACGATCGCACTGCCGCGCGACAGCGTGCCCTGGTCGATGGTGACCTTGGCGCCCAGCTCGCCCAGCAGCTTCACCGTGGTGACCACGTCGTGCAGGTGCGGCACGTTGGTGATCTCCACCGGCGCATCGGCCAGCAGGGTCGCGCAGAGAATGGGGAGGACGGCGTTCTTGGCGCCGGAGATGCTCACTTCACCGTGCAGCGCAGCGCCGCCGGTCACAACGATCTTGGCCATGTATTCGGGATCTTCTGCGGTTCAGCCGGCTTCGGCCGGGGTCACGGTTTTCAGCGCCAGCGCGTGGATCGCGCCGCCCATCAGGTCGCCCAGCGTGGCATACACCATGCGGTGGCGGGCCAGCGGCATCTTGCCGGCGAAGGCCTCGCAGACCACGGTCGCTTCGAAATGCACGCCATCGTCGCCCTGCACGTCGGCGCGGGCGCCGGGCAGGCCGGTTTCGATCAGATTGCGGATGGTGTCGGCGTCCAACGGGCTTTCCTAATAAAATGTGCCTCCATTCTACTTCCGCTGCGTGGCGTCCGCATGGCCGAATCCCTGTTGCCCCCCCGTTCCGTCGACCCTGCCGGCCTGGTCGCCAGCGGCCGCCGCGTCTTCGAGATCGAGCGGCAGGCGCTGGACGCCGTGGCCGACCGCCTTGGCGAGGCGTTCCAGCAGGCCTGCCAGGCGATCCTGGCCAGCCGCGGCCGGGTGGTCGCCACCGGCATGGGCAAGTCCGGGCACATCGCCCGCAAGATCGCGGCCACCCTGGCGTCCACCGGTACGCCGGCGTTCTACGTGCACCCGGGTGAAGCCGGCCACGGCGACCTCGGCATGATCACCGAGGACGACGTGGTGCTGGCCCTGTCCTATTCGGGCGAGTCAGACGAGGTGCTGATGCTGCTGCCGGTGCTCAAGCGCCAGGGCAACGTGCTGATTTCCATGACCGGGCGCCCACAGTCCAGCCTGGCCACCGCCGCCGACATCCACCTGGACGTGAGCGTGCCGGCCGAGGCCTGTCCGCTGGCGCTGGCGCCGACCTCCAGCACCACCGCCTCGCTGGCAATGGGCGACGCGCTGGCCGTGGCCCTGCTCGACGCACGCGGCTTCACCGCCGACGATTTCGCCCGTTCACACCCGGCCGGCAGCCTCGGCCGCCGCCTGCTGCTGCACATCACCGACGTGATGCACACCGGCGACGACCTGCCCAGCGTGGGCGCCGACGCCAGTCTCAGTGAAGCGCTGATGGAGATGAGCCGCAAACGGCTGGGCATGACCGCCGTGGTCGATGCCGGCGGCGTGCTGATCGGCCTGTTCACCGACGGCGACCTGCGCCGCGCGCTGGACAGCGCGCTGGACGTGCGCACGGCGAAGATCGCCGATGTGATGACGCGCAACCCGCGCACCATCGGCGCCGACCAGCTGGCGGTGGAGGCGGCCCGGCTGATGGAGACCCACAAGATCACCGGCCTGATCGTGGTCGATGGCCAGGGGCGTGCGGTCGGCGCCCTGAACATTCATGACCTGTTGCGGGCCCGGGTGGTTTAACCGACAGTCCGTAGACCCCATTCAGTCTGTACTGCCCCACCCGAACCCACCGAGCCTGCCGCCCTGATGCCCTGGTCCCCCTTGCCCGCCTTCCCTGCCCACCTGCATGCCGCCGCGGCCCGTATCCGCTTGGCCTGCTTCGACGTGGACGGCACCCTCACCGACGGTCGGCTGTACTACGACAAGGACGGCAACGAGAGCAAGGCGTACTTCGTGCAGGATGGCCTGGGCCTGAAACTGCTGCAGCAGCACGGCATCCACCCCGTGCTGATCACCGCGCGCAACAGCCAGTCCGCGCTCAAGCGCGGCGCCGACCTCGGCATCGACACCCAGATCGCCGTGGGCGACAAGCTGGCCAGCGTGCAGGCGCTGTGCGCGCAGCATGGCATCGGCCTGGAACAGGTGGCCTTCATGGGCGATGACCTGCCGGACCTGGCGCCGCTGGGCGCGGTCGGCCTGGCGGTGGCGCCGGCCAACGCCCATCCGTGGATCGCCGAGCGCGTGCACTGGCAGACCCGTGCCGATGGCGGGCGTGGCGCCGCGCGCGAGCTGTGTGACATCCTGCTGGCCGCGCAGGGGCATGTGGATGCGGTGCTGGCGAGGTTCGGCGCATGAACCTGCCGACCGTGAACTGGCGCACCCTGCTCGGCATCGGCCTGCTGCTGGCCGCCCTGCTGAGCAGCTGGGCGGCGCTGCGCAACCGCGACAAGGGGCCAGCCAGTGGCGGCCAGGAAGTGGGCGTGGATTACATCCTGCACGACTTCCAGATCGTCGCCCTGGATGAGCACGGCAAGGAATCGACCACTCTCCGCGCACCGTTGCTGGAACGCCAGCGCGGTGACCAGACCATCAACATCGCCACGCCGTTGTTCGAGATGCCGGACAAGGATGGCAGGCACTGGACCCTGCGTGCCGAAACCGGCTGGCTCAGCGCCAAGGGCGACGAGATGAAGCTGCGCGGCAATGTCGCCGGCGACAGCCCGGTCGGCCCGGGCACGGTGCCAACCACCTTCCGCACCGACCATCTGGACGTGTTCCCGAAGGAAAACCGCGCCCGCACCGACGCCCTGGTGACCATGACCCGCCCGGGCATGGAACAGTCCGGTGTCGGCTTCGAAGTGGATTCGAAGAACAACACGTATCATTTCCTCAGCCAGTCCAAGGGCCGCTACACGCCCAAACGCTGATTCCGCCGCCAGCCTGCGACGTCTCCGGACAGGCGCAAGGCCGGCAGCCCCACCCGCCCGCCCCCGGTCCACCCGGGAGGCCCCCACCGGTAGAACGGACCCCGATGAAGATTCCCTTTGCCGCCGTACTCGCGCTTGGTCTTCTTGTCCCCAGCGCCGCCTTCGCCAAGTCCACCGACCGCAACGAAGACATGCACATCGATTCCGGCGCCCAGTCGGGCATGCTCACCGGCGACGGCAAGACCGTGCTGTCGCAGGGCGTGATCATCACCCAGGGCACGCTGGACCTGCGCTCGTCCGAGGCCGAGATCTACCTCAAGGACGGCGAAGCGGTGCGTGTGGTGTTCACCGGCAAGCAGGCCAAGATGAAGCAGCAGCTCGATGATGGCACCTGGATGGACGCGCTGGCCGATCGCATCGACTACGACATCAAGACCGAGATCATCACCCTGACCGGCAACTACAAGGTCACCAGCGCGCGCGGCACCAATGCCGGCCAGCGCATGATCTACAACACCCGCACCGGCGAAATGAACTCCGGTGGTGACGGCAGCCGCGTGCGCACCGTCATCCCGCCGAAGAACAAGACCCCGGCCGCACCTGCGGCACAGCCCAAGGCCACCACGCCGGCACAGCCGGCCGGGAGCAGGAAGTAATGCTCGTCGCCAAGGGCCTGCGCAAGAAGTACAAGCAACGCGAAGTCGTCAAGGACTTCGGGCTGACCCTCGACGCCGGTGAAGTGGTCGGCCTGCTCGGCCCCAACGGCGCCGGCAAGACCACCTGCTTCTACATGATCGTCGGCCTGGTTGCCGCCGATGCTGGCAGCATCGTGCTCGACGGCAAGGACATCACCGGCGACCCGATGTATACCCGGGCCAAGCAGGGCGTGGGTTACCTGCCGCAGGAGCCGTCGGTGTTCCGCAAGCTGACCGTGGCCGACAACATCCGCCTGGTGCTGGAGCTGCGCGAGGGCCTGGATTCGGCTGGCCGCGAGCGTGAATTGAACAGCCTGCTCGACGAACTGCAGCTGGGCCACGTCGCCGACCAGCTCGGCGCCAGCCTGTCCGGTGGCGAACGTCGCCGCTGCGAGATCGCCCGTGCCCTGGCCGCGCAGCCGCGCCTGATCCTGCTCGACGAACCGTTCGCCGGCGTCGACCCGATTTCCGTCGGCGAGATCCAGCGCATCGTCACCCATCTCAAGCAGCGTGGCATCGGTGTGCTGATCACCGACCACAACGTGCGCGAGACCTTGGGTATCTGCGACCGCGCGTATATCCTCGCCGAGGGCAGCGTGCTGGCCCAGGGTTCGCCGGAAGCGATCCTGGACAACGCCGATGTACGTCGCGTCTACCTCGGGGATTCCTTCAAGCTGTGAAGCAGTCGCCGGGTTCCTCTCCTTCCTTTCGGCACAGGCATGAAGACTCGGCTGCAGACATCGTTGGGACAGCAGCTGGTGCTCACGCCCCAGTTGCAGCAGGCGATCAAGCTGCTGCAGATGTCCACCACCGAGCTGGAGCTGGAGATCGCCCAGGCGGTGGAAAGCAATCCGCTGCTGGACTGGGCCGACAGCAGTGATAGCAGCAGCGCCGGCAACGAAGGCAGCGATGGCAACGACGGTGACGCCCCCGCAGAACGTACCGATGCTGGTGACGACTGGGCACCGGCCGAACTGGACTGGAGCGCGGCCGGCAGCGGCGGCAGCTTCGACGATGACGACGACAACGGCAGCGCCGCCGAGCGCGTAGCCGAAACCGAAACACTGGCCGACCATCTGCTGTGGCAGCTGCATCTGTCGCATCTGTCCTCGCGTGATCGCAGTATCGGTGCCGCACTGATCGATGCGCTGGACGACGACGGTTACCTGCGCGAGCCGCTGGCCACCATCGCCGAAACCCTGTTGCCGGCGATCCACGCCGACGAGGACGAGATCCTCGCCGTGCTGCATCGCATCCAGCGTTTCGATCCGGTCGGTGTGGCTGCACGCACGCTGGGCGAATGCCTGCTGCTGCAGCTGGATGTGCTGGCCGGTGACACGCCCGGCCTGGTGCTGGCGCGACAGATTGCCGCAGGCCCGCTGGAACGGCTGCCGCGCAGCGGCGTCGCCGGGCTGGCCCATGAACTGAAACAGCCCCTGGACGAGGTCGAGACCGCAGTCACCCTGCTGCGCTCGCTGGACCCGCGCCCGGGCACGCAGATCGCACCGCTGTCGCAGGACACCTACGTAGTGCCGGATGTGGTGGTGTGGCGGCAGAACGGCGTATGGCGCGCAGCGCTGGCCGCGCATGCCGGGCCGAAGGTGGTGATCCACCGCGGCTACGAACAGCTGATCCGACGTTGTGGCGACGCCGATGCCGGCTACCTGCGTGCCCAGCTGCAGGAAGCGCGCTGGCTGCTGAAAGGGCTGCAGCAGCGTGGCGAAACCCTGCTGCGGGTGGTACGCAGCCTGATCCTGCAGCAGGCCGGCTTCCTCGAATTCGGCGAGCAGGCGCTGCGTCCACTGACCCTGCGCGAGATCGCCACCGAGCTCGGCCTGCACGAATCCACGGTCTCGCGCGCGATCGCCCGCAAGCACGTGCGTACCCCGCGCGGCACCCTGCCGCTGCGCGCCTTCTTCGCCTCGGGCATCGATACCGAGGGCGGTGGCGAGGCGTCCAGCACGGCCATCCAGGCGATGATCCGGCGCCTGATCGACGACGAGAACCCGCGCAAGCCGCTTTCTGACGCCAAGCTGGCTGACCTGCTCAAATCGTCGGGAATTCCAGTAGCGCGACGCACCGTGGCGAAGTATCGTGAAGCCATGAACATTTCCGCCTCGCACGAAAGGGTCAGAATCGCTTGACGCGCCGCCGCGCCCGGCGGAGAGGTTCATTGGCACATCCGAACACAGGAGAAACCCGATGCGCATCGAAACGTTTGGCAAAGATGTCGAAGTTACCCCGGCCCTGCAGTCCTATGTAGAGGAGAAGCTGGCCCGGATCGGCAAACACTTCGACCAGCACTGCGAAGCGCGGGTGACCCTCAAGCTGCAGAAGACCGAACACCACGTCGACGCCAGCCTCAACATTCCCGGCCAGACCCTGCACGCCGAGGCCAATGCCCAGACCATGTATGCCGCGATCGACCTGCTTGCGGACAAGCTTGACCGTCTGGTGATCAAGCACAAGGAGAAAAAACAGCAGCACGCACCGCTGCCGGTGGGCGACAATGGTGGCTGATCGCCACCGTTCCCCGCAGACATGCCCCTGACTGACCTCCTGGCGGCCGTGCAGACCCAGCTCTGCACGGCCACCGACCGCGACAGCGTCCTGCAGGCCGCCGCCGGGTTGCTGGCCTGCCGCCAGGCCAACGCCGAACAGATCTATCTGAACCTGTGCCAGCGCGAAGCGCTGGGCAGCACCGCGATCGGTCACGGCATCGCCATTCCCCACGGCCGCGCGCCAGCCCTGGACCGCCCCCGAGGCGCCCTGCTGCGGTTGGCCACCCCGGTCGACTTCGGTGGCGACGAGCCGGTGGACCTGGTGTTCGCCATGGCCGTCCCCGCCCACTACACCCACCAGCACCTGATGCTGCTGTCCGAGCTGGCCGAGCTGTTTTCGGCGCCCGACATCCGCCAGGCCCTGCGCGAAGCGGGCGATGCCCGGGCGCTGCGCGAGGCGCTGGACATGACCCCACCTGCGAGTGCCGCATGAATACCAGCATCACCGCCCGTGAACTGTTCGAACAGCAGCGCGAGCGGCTGGGGCTGCGCTGGGCTGCCGGCAAGTCCGGCGAGAAGCGCGAGCTGGAGGCCGGCAACACGGTCTCGCGGCGTCCGTCGCTGGCCGGCTACCTCAATGCGATCTACCCCAACAAGGTGCAGATCCTGGGCACCGAGGAACTGTCCTGGCTGGATGCGCTGGAGCCGCGCCAGCGTTGGGAGACCATCGAAAAGATCATGCAGTCGCACCCGCTGGCGCTGGTGCTGACCCGCAACCAGGCCTGCCCGGAAGACCTGCGCGCCGCTGCTGACGAATCCGGCACGCCGCTGTGGCTGTCGCCCAAGCGCGGCCACGAACTGCTGAACCATCTGTCCTACCACCTGGCGCGTACGCTGGCGCCGCGGGTGATCCTGCATGGCGTGTTCATGGAGATCTACTCCATCGGCGTGCTGATCACCGGTGAGGCCGGATCGGGCAAGAGCGAGCTGGCGCTGGAACTGCTCAGTCGCGGCCACCGCCTGGTCGCCGATGATGCGCCCGAATTCACCCAGATCGCGCCCGACGTGCTCGATGGCACCTGCCCCGAACTGCTGCAGGACCTGCTGGAAGTGCGCGGCCTGGGCGTGCTGAACGTGCGCGAGATGTTCGGCGACACGGCTGTAAAGAAGAACAAGTACCTTCGGCTGATCGTCCACCTGACCAAGCCGATGACCGAACCCACCCCGCATGGCTACGAGCGCCTGACCGGCGACTCGGGCACCCGCCATGTGCTGGACCTGGATGTACCGCTGATCACCCTGCCGGTGATGCCCGGCCGCAACCTGGCCGTGCTGACCGAGGCCGCGACCCGCCTGCACATCCTGCGCACCAAGGGCATCGACCCGGCGGCCATGTTCATCGCCCGCCACAGCAACCTGCTGGAACGGCGAACACCCTGATTCCCCTGTCCTTCGAAGAGCCTGTCCATGAGCACCGTCACCCCCTCCGCCCCGACCCTGATCATCGTCAGCGGCCTGTCCGGCTCGGGTAAATCCGTCGCCCTGAAGACCTTCGAGGACCAGGACTACTACTGCTCGGACAACCTGCCGATCAATCTGCTGCCCGACTTCGTGCGCAGCCTGCTGGCCAACCACGACGGCAGCGCACCACGCCGCCTGGCAGTAGGCATCGACGTGCGCGGCCAGGCCGACCTGAGCCAGCTGGGCGACTGGCGGCAGCTGGCCACCGATGCCGGCGTGGAAGTGAAGGTGCTGTTCTTCGAGGCCAGCGACGAGGCCGTGCTCAAACGCTACGCCGACACCCGCCGCCGCCATCCACTGAGCCAGCTGGGCCTGTCGCTGCCCGAAGCGATCGCGCGTGAGCGTGAATTGACCGCACCGCTGCGCCGCGAGGCCGATGCGGTGATCGATACCAGCAATCTCAACGTGCATCAGCTGCGGCGGCGGATCATCACCGAGTTCACGATGGACCATGCCACCGGCCTGTCGTTGCTGTTCGAATCGTTCGCCTACAAGCGCGGCGTGCCGGCCGAGGCTGACTTCGTGTTCGATGCGCGGGTGCTGCCCAATCCACACTGGGACCCGGATCTGCGTGCGCTGAGTGGCCGCGAACCGGGCGTGCGTGATTACCTGGAAGCGCAACCGGACGTGCAGCGCTACTTGGCCCAGCTGACGGATTTCCTCGATACCTGGCTGCCGAAGCTGGGGGATGGCACGCGCAGCTACGTGACCGTGGCGTTTGGCTGCACCGGCGGCAAGCACCGCTCGGTGTTCCTGGCCGAACGCATGGCGCGCCACGCCCGTGAGATGGGCTGGGAAGACGTGGCGACCTACCACCGCGAACAGGATTGAGGGGGTCGGCCGGGCTGCGCCCGGCACCCGCAGAGGCCACGTCAACGGCAAGAGCGGGATTACGTGGGATGGCGGGGCGGTGTGGGTCTGCAGGACACGCCGTAAACCCGTCCATGGGGGCTCGATGGCGCCATCCATGGCGCCAACGGTCCTGCAGACCCACACCGCCCCACCTCTGACAGATTCCGTGTGCTGTTGGTAGGTGTCGACCTTGGTCGACACGGCAGATCCACGCCATGCGTGGATGAATCCCGGTCAGGCATCGAAAAACGGATGGGGTCGGATCCTTTTCCAACGGAAAAGGGCTCCGACCCGAGCAACACTGAATACGGGACACAGTGCCCCTCATCTGCTGCTATCGCCAATTCACCTTGACCTGTTAACGTGCAGTAATGACCTGTGGCATTCTCCTCGTAACACATCCCGGGGTCGGGACCGCCCTGCTTGACGTGGCGACCCGGCTCCTGCGGCAATTGCCGCTGAAAACCGAAGCTTTCGAAGTACCGTTCGACGCAGACCTGGACGCCCTGCTCCCGCTCGCCTCGGCCGCTCTGCGGCGGGTCGACAGTGGTGAAGGCGTGCTGATCCTGACCGACCTGTACGGCGCCAGCCCCGCCAACCTTGCCGGGCAGCTGGCCCGGCTGGGGACCCCGGTTCGCCGGGTGTCGGCGCTGAGCCTGCCGATGTTGCTGCGGGTGATGAATTATCCGGAACAGGGACTGGATCAACTGCCCGCCACAGCCGCGGCGGGTACCCGTAATGGAGCGATAGTCGACGATGCTTGAACGAGAACTCACCGTGAGCAACCGCCTGGGCCTGCACGCCCGGGCCACCGCCAAGCTGGTGCAGACCCTGGCGCCGTTCCGCTGCAACGTGACCATGGCCGCCAAGGGCCGTGAGATCAACGCCAAGAGCATCATGGGCGTGATGCTGCTGGCCGCCGGCCAGGGCACCCCGGTCACGGTGCGCATCAACGGCGAGGACGAAGCCGCCGCGATGGAAGCGGTGGTCGGCCTGTTCGAACGCCGCTTCGACGAGGACAGCTGAGCGTGCCACGCGCGCGCGCCGGCCAGGTCCCCTCCGGCCAGCGGCCGGTACAGCTGCTGGCCGGGCACGGTGCTGCCCGTGGCGCAGCGATGGGCCGGGCGCGGGTGCGCCTGCCACATGCGCTGGAAGTGGCCGAGCAGCGCGTCGCCGCCCATCAGGTCGAGGCCGAGCTGGCCCGCCTGCACCGCGCGGTGGATGCCGCGCGCACGGAAATGCACGAACTGCGGCAGCGCCTGCATGGCGCCCTGAACCAGGAGGTGGGCGAGTTCCTCGACCTGCATGCCCTGCTGCTGGACGACCCCGAGCTGTTGTTCGGGCTGGACGAACTGATCCGCAGCGGCCCGTACAGCGCCGGCTATGCGTTGCGCCTGCAGCGTGACCGCCTGGCCAAGGTCTTCGATGGCATGGACGATGCCTATCTGAAGAGCCGCATGGACGACCTAGACCATGTGATCGGCCGCATCCACGCCTTCCTGCAGCCCGAACGCCCGCCGGCAATGAAAGGCCTGGCCGGTGAAATCCTGGTCTGCGACAACATCGCGCCCTCCGAGCTTGCCCAGTTGCAGGCGCAGGGCGTGGTCGGCATCGTCACCGCCGCCGGCAGCGCGCTGTCGCACAGTGCGATCCTGGCGCGCAGCCTGCATCTGCCCTTGATCGTCAACGTGCCGCAGCTGCTCGGCCGCATCGCCGATGGCGACGTGCTGATCATCGATGGCGCCGACGGCAGCATCACCGCCAACCCGCAGGCCGACAACCTGCGCGACTACCGCGCGCGCCTGAAAGAACATGCGCGCGAGCAGCGCGAGCTCGGCCGCCTGCGCAGCAAACCCAGCCGTACCCGCGACCAGGTCGACATCGCCCTGCTGGCCAATGCCGAATCGCTGGAGGACGTCACCCAGGCGCATGCGCTGGGCGCGCAGGGGCTGGGCCTGTACCGCACCGAATTCCTGTTCCTGCAGCGCAACGAGCTGCCGGACGAAGAAGAACAGTTCCAGACCTACCGCGATGCCGCGTTGGGCATGAGCGGGCGACCGGTCACCATCCGCACGCTCGATCTGGGCGCGGACAAGGCCGACCGCACCGGCCTGACCCTGAGCAACGAAGAAAACCCGGCTCTGGGACTGCGCGGCGTACGCCTGTCGCTGGCACGGCCCAAGGTGGCCGACACCCAGCTGCGCGCGATCCTGCGCGCCTCTGCCTACGGCAAGCTGCGCGTACTGGTGCCGATGGTCAGCACCCGCGAGGAACTGCTGGCGGTGCGCCGGCGCATGCTCAAGCTGACCGAGCAGCTGCGCAGCGAAGGCCACATGGTGTCCGACCATGTGCCGCTTGGGGCGATGATCGAGGTGCCCGCTGCGGCGTTGGCGCTGGAGAGCTTCATCGACCTGGTCGACTTCCTGTCGATCGGCACCAACGACCTGGTGCAGTACCTGCTGGCCGCTGACCGCAACAACGAGGCACTGGGCGAGCTGTATTCGCCGCTGCATCCGGCCGTGCTGCGGTTGCTGCAGATGGTGATCGAGACCGGCGCGCGGCATCGCATTCCGGTGGCGGTCTGCGGTGAGATGGCCGGTGATGCACGGATGACTCCGCTGCTGCTGGCGCTGGGCCTGAGCGAATTCAGCCTGCACCCCGGCACCCTGCTGGAGGTGCGCCGCGCGATCCGCGAGGCCGACCTGGCCGCGCTGCGCGCGCGCGCACCGAAGCTGCTGGCCGCACGCGACCGTCGCGCGATCGAGCGCTGGCTGGCGCTGGTGGCGGATACGCCCTGAGCGCCAAGGGTAGTGCCGGGCCCCGGCCCGGCGCCGGAACGCCCCCCCGGGGGGCGCCTGGCCGCCCCCCCCCCGCCCCGACCCCCCCCCCCGCCCACTCGTAGAGACCCCCCCCGACACATAATGAGACACGGAAAACCCC